>JASFFF010000048.1:0-12464 GCA_050124445.1 Desulfosarcina sp. | reverse complement strand
TCTCCAAACGCACTGCTGGATATGGCAATCATTGCGGCAAAGAAAGCCGGTGTCCACGACCACATACCCAACAATTCCCAGCAGTGGCATGTATATCCGGTAATTAGAAGATGCGCGTTGCGATTGCGCCGTAAATTAGCGGTTTGATCATGGTGCTTGCTGTGTGGATGGATGCGATTGGGGGTTTTTCTCAATGCAAACCAGGACAGACTCAGACCGACCAAGGGCAAGCACCCGGTGACGATGAAGGCTGCACGGTACCCTCCCCAGGCAAGGCATACCCCTGATACTGCCAGAGAAAATGCGTAGCCAACGGAAGTGCTGGCGATCAAATAACCGACCGCCGCACCCCGTCGGGACGGGTCATAGCGATCCGAGAACAGCATAATCGCAGGCGTATATAGCCCCCCTTGGGTGGCTGCAGCAAGACCGTACAGGACCAAACCCGACAGGTAGGACTGTGCAAAAAAGCCAAACAGCAGAGCGGAGAATGCACTCAGGAAAGCAGAGAGAATAAATAACCGCTTGGCTCCATAATGGTCAGAAAGCCAGGCGAACACGAACAGCGAGGCGGCATAGCCAAACATAAAAGCCGACGAGATGCTCCCGGCCTGGGTGGCCGACATATCCCATTCATTTAAAAGGATCGGCAGGCAGGCTGCATACACCATAAAGTTCGCATACAGCGCTATGCGGGACAAAAAAATCAATAACAGCCAGCTATCGAATCGTGCCTTCGTCATCGCATTCAATTGCCGCCTTCCGGGTGGTCAATCTTGACAAGCTGAAATTTCTTTGCAATCTATATTAACAATACCTGCCGTCATAGCGTAGGTCAAATCATGACTTGTCCTACTCACCAATTATTTGTCAAAACCAAGCGGATCAGGATGCTGGGTGATATGTAAAGGGATAGCTGTATTAGGTTTTGTCATTTTGAGAGGGTCATGCTTGGGCAGGTTATATCCCCTGTTATCAGCACCAACCCATTATCCGTATGACCAGGTGGTCTTTCCTTCCGCTGATCTGTTTTTTTGCTAGCAGAATTTTGGTAGATCGTATCCGGTATGAGTGCCATATGATATTTCTGCTTATCCACTGTATAATCTTTTAGTATTAAGAGAAATTCATACTGATGCTGGTAGCGGATTTCTTGTTGATTAATTGAAAAATGAGGAGATTGGGCGATGAAAAAGAAAATGGTGACGCTGACATTTGCATTGCTTTTGGCACTCATGCTGACAAGCCATTCTTTAGCATTTGACCTGGGTGTGATTACCGGTGGGAAAAAAGGGACTTACTATCAATTTGGATTGAATCTTCAAGAACTGGTCAAGTCACGCGGTATTAACCTTAGCGTTTATAATTCCTCGGGATCAATAGAAAATCTATATGCGGTGTACAAGCGACCCAGAACACAAATGGGTATCGTTCAGTCAGACGTGTTGGCTTTTGTTTCCAGAATCCAGTCGGACCCTGTATTGAAAAGGATCGCCAAAAAAACCAAAATGGTATTTCCCCTCTATAACGAAGAGATTCATCTTCTCGGACGATGGGATCTATCCGATTTTGACGATTTAACGGGAAAAAGAGTGGCTATCGGAAAGGAAGGCAGCGGTACATACCTAACTGCCAAATTATTGTTCGAAGTTTCCGATGTCAGGCCAGCCGAAATGGTTTCAATCGGCACAGATGAGGCTCTTGATCAATTGAAAGAAGGAGCCATCGACGCGATGTTTTATGTTGCCGGTTACCCGGTAAAATTGTTCAAAGAAGACGTCACCGAAGCGGATAGACTCGTCCTCGTACCGATTCTAAACAAAAGTATCGTTGAATTCTACCCAAGGGCAGAAATTCCAGCGAACACATATCCTTGGCAGCCGGAGACGATAAATACTGTCGCTGTCAAAGCCGTATTGGTCTCATTCAACTTTCGGCGAAACAATTGTGAATATGTGGGTCAGTTTGCACAAATACTTCATGCGAACCTGGAATGGCTAATTGAAAATGGCCATTCTAAATGGAATGCCGTTGATCTCAACTACCCCCTACGTGGGTGGGATCAATACGATTGTGCTAAAAAATATATTACCAGAAAGTCCCGTTCTGACAAGCAACCGTCAACTGAGATCAATCCGATTCTGGAAGCCGTTAAAGAGATATTGAACTGATAAAATGATCGTAAGATGACAGAAAGATCTTGTTGCGTACAAAACTAGCGGCTTCTATGCATCATCTCTACCTGTAATGGTTTAGCTCGTCGGTATAGTCATGTATCTTAATTACTATCGCTTAAAATCGAAGCCTTTCGAAATAAACCCAAACCCCGATTTTCTCTGGTTTGGCGAAAAGCACAAGCACGTCCTGGAATCATTAGAAGCCGGTGTTCGGCAAAGCAAGCGTTTCATGTTACTTATGGGCGATCCAGGTACAGGTAAGACAACCCTGGTCAATGCGCTGTTAAACAAGCTGGATAATGATTTCATTTTTACGCCGATACTGGATCCAGATTTAGATGAAAACGATTTTTTTAACATGATTGCCAATAGATTGGGAATTGGCAAAAAATATAGCACCAAGGGTGCGTTCCTGAATGATTTTGGAACTTTTATCCAAGAATTGCAAGTACACAAGAAGAAAGTTGTTCTTATTGTTGAAGAGGTGCAAAGCATAAAACCAAACCTGCTAGATCAGGTTTTACTTCTTTCCAATATTGGCAACGTGGAGAAACCATTACTTACCGTCATTCTTGTTGGCCAAAAAGAATTTAGCCATACCTTACGGAGACATGATGCCATCAAGGAACAAATCGATTCCACATTCAACCTTGATCCATTGGAAGAAGTTGAGATCGAAAATTATATTAATCACCGTCTTACTGTTTCAGGATCAAAAAAGAAAATATTTTGTACGCGTACGATGCCGCTCATATTCGCCTACTCTAAAGGCATTCCCCGCATGGTAAACAAAATATGCAATCTTGCCCTGTTAACGGGATATAAACAAAAAAAACGTACCATTAGACCAAGCCTGATGCGGTATTGCACGAAAAACTACAACTTCTTATATGACAATAACAATACGTACGACAGGCAAATTAGGATTAAGTATATGGCACTTGCGGCCTCAATTGTTGTCCTATTTGTATTCAGCTACTTAATCTCTACCAATCAAATAGATGACCTTTCATTAAAGAGTAATACGCTATTTGCAAGGGTTAAAACCCAATTCTATGGCTCGCCATCGCAGAATTTGCCAGAACAGTCGAACCTAAGACAATCAGACCCTAGTTATTCTTCCGAACTTCAAACTGAGCCAACGATTCTAAATGTCCAATTGACTGAAAATCAGCCCTCCAACGACGCTTTTTATATCAGCATGAAAGAATTTGAGGCTATTCATTTGGCGCTGAAAGACGCCAAAGATCGTGTAATTTATCTTGAAAACACCATAGCGGACCAAAAGCAGCGCATCACTCGCACCGATGAAAAATTTCTCGAATTGAAGAATGAGCTCAATCGCATTAAAGCGGATAATGAATTCCTTCGTGAAGAGATAATCGCTAAAAACACAAAAATAGATGGATTACGATCCCTACGTGATCAGCTTCAACGCCAGATCGACACCTATCAGTCTGAAATTGAGATGAATAAAGAAGCAGTGAGAGAATTAAAGCTTCATTTATCGAATTTAAGAAAAGAGAAGGATATACCCGAATCATCACAAGCAGATTCAACGATTCAAGAGTCGCTTTCCGTTAAGGATGAAAGGGTGGCCTCTGAGCCCGAGGCACCCCACCCGGCTGAGCTTATCGATTGGATTCTAGAGAAAAAATCAGAATGACAATTCTATTGCTCCAAGATCAAGCGCTGCGGATCACACGTCTCGCGCAACGTGGCCAATTCCTCTGCCGTGGGCGGCGCAATGGGGGCCGCCCTGGAGGTGTCCACAGCAAAGCCCATGTTATCGAGAACCGCATCTTGGCTGACTCCCGGGAAGCAGCCCCTCAAGTACATCTTTTTGGTTTGTGCATCGAATCCCATGACGGCCATATTGGTGATCACACACGCCGGCCCCCCATCCCTCAGT
Organism: Desulfosarcina sp.; assembly: GCA_050124445.1. Lineage (GTDB taxonomy): Bacteria > Desulfobacterota > Desulfobacteria > Desulfobacterales > Desulfosarcinaceae > Desulfosarcina. The sequence continues at coordinate 8,375 of JASFFF010000048.1, read as the reverse complement.
CCGGCTTTTTTTCGGCCATCAGGCCCGTCGATCCATCCCGGACTGGTCAGGTAGTCCAGTTTGGGCACGAACTTGCGCCTGGCGTGCTGCATGAAGATGATTGTTCGGCTGACAAAGGACGCCACGTCACAGGCGCCGCCGCTGCCGGAAAAGCGCACCTTGGGATTGAAGTAGTCGCCGATGACAGTGGAATTCAAATTGCCGTAGATATCGATTTGGGCAGCCCCCATGATGCCCACCACCCGCCGGCCGGTGAAGCGATTCTGCATGGTGGCAAAGGCGTCGGCCAACCCGCCGTTGACCGACGTGGCGAACATCACCCGGGGATCGGCAACAGCCAGGGGCACCTCCTCCAGCCGAGAATCGATGGCGCCGGTCTCGAAAAAGATGACGCTGTTGGGGGCACTGATGTGTTTGGCCGCCATGGCGGCCAGCATGGAGATACCCGTGCCACAAAAAACAATATCGCCATCGCGAATCTCCCTGGCTGCGGCGACGGCCATCATCTCTCTGGGGGTGTAATTGGTCTGATTGGACATAAAGCTTTATCTCCCAAAACTTATCAACGGCGATCCAACCCGACTGCATACCCCGTGCGCTTGTCCGCCCGTATCTTTTCCAGCTGCCCGGAATCGATGCTGGCCATCATCGCCTCATGGGTCGCCGAGTCCAAAATCTGCGTCTGGAGGTAAACCCGGTAGCGCACCTCGTCCAGCGCCGCATGCCGATACTGGTGCAACCGGGTGGGATCGTAGTCGTAGTGCTGGTAGCAAGCCGTGGGATAGGCCCCCATGGGCACATGCACCACGGCATCCGCACAAAAAAATGGGATTTGATTCTGATCCGGTTGCCGACGCAGTTGCCTTGTCTCAACCACCGATTCACAGGTGACGATAAGGTGCCTGGCCGCCTTGGCCTGCTCCACATCCGCAAAAGGCAGCCCGCTGATCCGGGCGGTACCCTGGCTGTCGGCGGCCTGGACGTGGATGATGGTCACGTCCGGATTGATGGCTGGTACCAGCACGACCCTGTCGATATCGCACCAATCGTCGAAGGGGTTGTGCATGACCGCCAGCTTGCTGTTCGGAAGGTGTGGATCATTTCGGCGGGACTCTTTGGAGAAACCCCAAACAGCGGCGATATCCGAACCCAGCGATGAGCGCGTCGGCAGAAACGGCACCCCCATGGCACCGGCCATGAAGCGCAGGGTCATCTGATAGTTCGTGTAATCCTCAACCAAGATCCGGCCGGCTTCCACCGCCTTGCGGAAACGAACGCAGGTGGGCGCAAAGCGCCCGCTGCCGCCATAGGCAATTTCGAGCTTTTCCACGCACCCCGCCCCGATGAGTTCATCGACACCCTGGCCGTTGGAATGGGCGTAAAGATGCAGGCGGCGCTTCTTCTGGCGGATGATCTCATACACCGCCGCCATGGGATTGCGGTTGATGGTAAACCCGCCAATGGAGATATGGCTGCCATCCTCGACGAACCGAGACACGGCTTGCGATAAGGACATTAGCTTGTTGGTCTGGCCATTCATGGGTGTGCGCTTTCCGACCTGTGGGATGATTGTCTAATTGCTCAGCTTTTTCACCTGACGCCTTCAGCGCGACTTGGCTCGCGTCCAGGCCTCATCCATGATACGGTTGTGCTTGCCCAGGTCTTTGGTAAAATACAGCTTCTGCATGATCTCAGGTGGGGGGTAGATCCCCGGATTCTTCAAGTCCTCAGGCGTTATGAACGCCTCGGCTGCCGCATTGGGGGTCGCATACTGGTTGTAGTTGGACAATTCGGCGCCAACTTCAGGTTCCAAAATCCAGTTGATCCACTTGTGAGCGGCATCCGGATTGGGTGCCCGACTGGGGATGCACATGGAGTCGAGCCAGATCTCGCTGCCTTCATCGGGGATGGCGAAGGCCAGATGCTGTGGATCTTCGGTCACCGACTGGATGGCATCGCCGTTGTAAACGATGGCGGCCACAGCAGTACCGGCAACCACGTCGTTTTTCCCGCCCACACCCGATTTAAAGCCCAGGCAATTGGGGGTTCGTTTGGTGGCCACCAACAGGTCGGCGGCTGCCTTGAGGTCCATGGGGTCGGTGCTGTTAAAGTCCTTGCCCAGGTATACCAAAGCGATGCCCATCATCTCCCGCACGCCGTCGATGAGCCAGAAAGGACCGGGATGCTTGTTGGCATCGAATAGAATCGACCAGCTTTTTGCCGCATCTGCGGTCACCTTATCCCGGCGATACATCAGGCCCACGGTGCCCCATTGATAGGCCACCGAATAGACATTGCCCGGATCGTAGCCGGTCTGCCGGAAACGCGGTTTGAGATTTTTCAGATTGGGAAGCTTACTGTGGTCCAGGGGCTGAATCAACTTCTGATTGATCAGCACCGGCATGATGTAACCAGAAGGAACGATAATGTCATATTGGCCGGCGCCACCTGCCTGCAGTTTGGCCACCATCTCCTCGTTGTTCTCGAAGATGTCCAGGCGAACGCTGATGCCGAAGCGCTTTTCGAAGTCGGCCGGCATCTTCTCTTCATCCATATACTCAGACCAGTTATAGATTCTCAATTCCTCTGAATGCCCCGATAGAGCAAAAAGAAGCACCATTAGGCAAACCAGCAGTCCATTTTTTCGCATCGCGTTATCTCCTGTTGTTACCGACGGCGCGTAAGCCGTTCCGTCATGACGACCAGCACCACCGTGGCCAGCATAATCAGTGTCGACAAGGCATGGATCTGAGGGGTAACCCCCCGGCGAACCGCCGCGAATATAAACAGGGGCAGGGTTTGCGAGTCGGGCCCGGCCGTGAAGAAACTGATCACGAAATCATCTAAGGAAAGGGTAAAGGCCAACATGGCTCCGGCAATGATTCCCGGCATCAACAGCGGCAGCATCACCCGGGTGAGCAGATACCAGTTGTCGGCGAACAGATCCCGCGCCGCCTCCTCGACCTCCCGGCCGATGGCCACCAGGCGACTGCGCACAACCAGGGCGACGAAGGCGATTTGAAAGGTGATATGACCAATGATCATATTCACCAGGCCGGGCTCAAAAACAGATGACACCAGCCGCAGCAGGCTGAACGCAACCACCAGGGAAGCGGCCAGGATGATGTCCGGGATCACCACGGGAATATGCAAAACGGTATCGAAAAATCCGCTGGTGCCGGGGCGCCAGGGGAAGCGATCCAAGCCGATGGCCAGCAAGGTGCCCACGACGGTGGCAGCCACGGTCGAAATCACCGCCAGCAGCAAGGTGTTCCAGGCGGCCTCGAGGATCCAGTCATTCTGAAAGAGCTTGATATACCATTGAAGCGTGAACCCATGCCAAACCAAGCCACGCCGGGCGGCATTGACCGAATAGACAGCCACACCGACCAGCGGCAGGTATAAAAAAACGATGGTCGCGTAGGCCATGGCAGAGACCAGAAACGAAGTGCGCCTCATGCGATCTCGATCTCCCTGCCCATACGGCGGTAAAGGTGAAGCCCGATCATGGTGAGCACCATCAACCCCATGCTGATGGCTGCCCCGAAGGGCCAGTCCCGGCTGGGACCAAACTGCTGCTGGATAAGATTGCCCACCAGCATGTATTTGGCGCCGCCAAGCAGATCGGGAACCACAAACATCCCCATGGCAGGGATGAAAGTCAATATCATCCCCACCGACAGCCCCGGCATCGTCTGGGGCAAAATTGCCTGGGTGAACACCCGCACTGGAGATGCGTACAGGTCGCGGGCCGCTTCCACCAGCGACCGATCCAGTCGTTCGACACTGGCAAACAGCGGCAGCGTAACAAAGGGCAGAAACATGGACACCATACCCAAATAGACGGCAAATGCGCTGGGATACAAAGGGGCACCGTTGGCAATCAAACCCATCGCTGCCGCGATTCTGGCAAAGGGCATCTGGGGCGATAAAAGTAAAAACCAGGCATAGGTACGGATAACCATGTTGGTCCAGAAGGGAACGATGACCAGGATCAGCCAGACATAACGACTGCGCCGGGGCCGCCCGGCAATAAAGAAGCACAGGGGATAGGCAAGGATCACCGAAATCACTGTCGTAACAAAGGCCACCACCACCGAACGCCAGATGATCATCAGGTAATCGGCTGTCCAGCCGAACAGCGAAAACCCGGCCAGGCGTTTGTAGTTCTCCAGGGTGAACACCCACTCCAGTTCACCATAAGCACCACGGGTAACCAGACTGACCACGATCAGGACCAGTCCGGGCAGAACGAGAAAGATCGTCAACCAGAGCATTCCCGGTATCAGGAGTAGAGATCCGCGCTGCAGCAGTTGCCGGCGGGTAGCCAATTCTCCGAACCAGATAATCATGGCGTCAAGCTGTTTCATCTTCAAGCACCTGGATTTCCTCGGGAGCCAGCTCCAGCCAGATTTCCCGGCCGGGATCGATCCGCCGGTAGGAGCTGGTACGCACGAGCAGCGGACCCGGCTCCACCCACAGATCAAAACGCGTGCCTCGGTAGATGATCTCGGTAACCGTCGCCTGCACGCCGTTGATCTGCGGCTTCTCGTCCACGATTCGGATCCACTCCGGGCGGATGGCCACATGACCCTTTTGCCAGAAAGGCTCGGTCTCCAGTGCCAAAAAGCCGAATGCAGTCTGAACGCCGCCGGTTACGCGGGTGCACGGTATCAGGTTGGCGGCCCCCAGGAACCTGGCCACGAAGCGATCGCGGGGATAGTCGTAAACGAATTCAGGATCACCACACTGGATGACACGCCCGTTGCGCATCACGGCCAGGCGATCACTGCATACCAGGGCCTCTTCCTGATCGTGGGTGACCAGGATGAAGGTCAGTCCCAGCTCGCGCTGCAAACGCCTCAGGTCCTGCTGCACTTGGTCGCGCAGGCGTGCATCGAGAGCACTCATGGGTTCATCCAGAAGCAGCACATCCGGTTCGTTGACCAGCGCGCGCGCCAGTGCCACGCGCTGTTTCTGACCGCCGGACAGTTGATGCGGACGGCGATTGGCCATGCCTGTCAAGTCCAGCATCTCCAACCGGCTCCCGACCCGCTGCTTGATCTGCTCATCGGGAAACTTGCGCGAGCGCAGGCCGAAAGCGATGTTTTCGTAGACAGTCAGATGAGGAAACAGGGCGTAGTTTTGAAAGACCGTGTTCACCTGGCGTTTGATGGCCGGCAACCGGGTAATCTCGACACCGCCGCTAAAAATTCGCCCCGAGTCGGCCATTTCGAGACCGGCAATAATTCGCAGCAAGGTGGTCTTGCCGCACCCTGACGGGCCGAGCAGCGTAAAGAACTCTCCCGGCGCCATCTGGAGACTGACATCCTCAAGGACAAGATCGTCGCCGTAGCTTTTATGGATCTGTTCGACGACCAGGCCCTGGTCTGTTGATTGCTCGCGGTTCATAGCGTCAATAACCACCCGCCTAGCGGATGGCTTGAATTTCCGGCCGACGCGCGGAAAGGCTAAAGCACGTCGGTGCGTAAATGGTTGCAATTTTGACCGTAGGCTGTACGCACATTACCAAAAAATGTCAAAGGTCTTTTGTATGAAACCCAATGGGGCTCCAGCCAGGCGCCATGCCTGGATCACAACAACCGCATCTGGTGCGTCGATCGATAAACAAGTTCGTCTGGCAGAACTACGTTTGACGGTTGACACACCGGCTTAAATGGTGTGCACTTGAAATGGGGATCGCATGCAACAGCACGATTCAATCCCGCAGCAACGCTTCGTTCGCCACGCTTGTGCCCGCCAGGTTATGCATGTCCCCCAATCCACATTCAATCGTTTTCTTTTTTTTGGAGGTACGCAAATGCGACAATCGATCAGATGTCTTTGGGCACGCAAAAAAATGGTTTTGGCAGGCATTTGCATCGTGATGGGTGGGTTGGTGGCGTCTGCTTCTGCCGCGGGTCGCTATATCGACAACGGCGACGGCACGGTCACCGATGCAATCACGGGCCTGATGTGGGCGGCAACGGACAACGGAAGCCCCATCAACTGGCCGGACGCCCGCAGATATTGCCAAAACTACATTGGCGGCGGGCACGTCGACTGGCGAATGCCGACCCTGGCTGAACTCTCGAGCCTTTATGATGTAAATCTGACCAACAAAAACGGTTACCATCTCACCGAGAGCATAGATACCACCGCGGCCAGCTGCTGGGCGCTGGAGACCCGCGGCAACGAGGCGGCCCGTTTCAATTTCACCTACGGCAACGTCTACTGGCTTCGCCAGCCCTACGCCGGCCCCACCCGGGTGTTGCCGGTAAGACGCGGCAACTAACCTGGTATTGCCGAATCAAGCCCATATCCTGATAGATGATAGACGGTAAGGTAGCCTTTGCCGGATCGGTTCAGGGGGATTTTAGGTTCACGTCCGATGCCTCCTGGGCACGATTGGCGAGCAATCGCCCCTTTACGGCTCGAACGATGTCATCCACGATCAAGTACAGCGCCGGCACATAGAGCAGGGTCAGCAAGGTGGCGGCCAGCAAGCCGAAACTGATGCTTACCGCCATGGGGATGAGCAGTTGTGCCTGAAAGCTGCGCTCTAAAAGCAGCGGAAACAGACCGGCGATGGTGGTCACCGATGTCAGCAGCACCGGTCGGAAACGTGACCGGCCGGATTCGATCACCGCGTCGGTCACAGCCGTTCCGCTGCGATGGGCCCGGTTGGTGAAGTCGATCAGAATCAAAGAATCGTTGACCACAATACCGGATAAGGCCACAATGCCGAAAATACTAATGATGGTGAAGGCCAGGCCCATTACCAAATGCCCGCCGATGGCGCCGATGAGCCCGAAGGGAATGGCCATCATGATGATCACCGGCTGAACGTAGGATCTAAACTGGGTGGCCAGCAGCAGGAAAATACCCATAAGCGCCAGGGTAAATCCTTTTTTTAGGCTGGCCAACGATTCGCGGGTCCGTTCCTCCTGTCCCTCCAGGTCGTAACGGACCCCCGGATAGCGCGCCATCAGCCGCTGCAGGAAATCGGACCGCAAGTCGGCAACGATCTTGCTGGCGTTGCCGATATCCTCATCGATGTCGCTGCTCACAGTGATCACCCGTTTGCGATCCACCCGCCGTATGAGTGAATAGGCCCGCGAGCTGACGACCTCGGCCACTTCGGAAAGGGGGATCTGGCGACCGTCTGGCGTGCGCACCCGCGCCTGCTCAACAGCGTGAAGCGAGCGGCGGTCGGATTCTGCATACCGGACCTGCACCTTGACGTCATCTTTGCCGCGCTGGATGCGCAGGGCTTCTTCCCCGTAAAACCCCTGCCGCAGCTGCCTGGCAATATCGCTCATGCTCACGCCGATGCTCTGGGCGCCGTCTTTGACCTTGAAGCGCCGCTCCGGTTTGCCGGGTTTGAAATCATCGCCGATGTCATAGGTTCCCGGGTATGTGGCAAACTCCTGCTTGAGTTCCGCTGCGGCCTGCTCCAATTGGTTGAAATCATCGCCGATGAGCTGGATTTCGATGGGGCTGCCCGCCGGTCCTCCCTCGATGGTAAAAAAAGAGAGCCGGTCAAGCCCGGGAATCTCCCCGGCCAAAGCACGCCACTGGTTGATCACCGCGTTGACCGGAATTCTGGGCCGATCGGCCGAGGAGATCAACTCAATCCAGACTTCGCCGCAGTGCCCGCCGTTTTGTGCCGGCTTCCAGTCCCGCCGGGGGATGAACCCGGTAAGTGAATAGGTATTGGTGAGCAAGGCTTTGCCCGGCTTCAGCTTTTCCTCGAAAACCTGGTTGAGCGTAAAGGCCTGTTGCTCTAAAAATGCGATGGTTTGCGCCGTTGTCTCCACAGGTGTTCCCAAAGGATAGTTGATCTCGGCAATCACCCAGTCGCTGTCGCCCTTGGGCATGAAGATAAACGGCACATAGCCGCCGCGAAGGATCCCCAGGCTGATAATCAAGACCCCGAGGCCAATGGAAAAGGTAAAATAGCGATTCTGCACCACGTAGTACAGGATCGGTGTGTAGATCCGGTCGATGGCAAACTGAAGACCGCCTTCGATGGCTTTCCGGATGCGTGCGTGAATCGAACGGCCGATCGTCTCACCGGCGCGCCGGCTGCGCAGCAGCGCGCCTTCCAGGTGTGCCGGCAGGATAATCAGGGCCTCTCCCAAGGAGACGATTAAAATGGCGATTACCGCCCGGGGCATGACGCTGATGAATTTTCCCATGATGCCGGCAATGAACATCAGCGGAGTAAAGGCCACCACCGTGGTGGTCACGGCCATGACCACCGGTCCGCCGACTTCACCGATGCCGTCCACGACAGCCCGATCCGGTGATTTTCCCCGGCCGTAGTGCGTAAAGATATTCTCGCCCACGATGATGGCATCATCCACCAGGAT
>JASFFF010000047.1:0-12576 GCA_050124445.1 Desulfosarcina sp. | reverse complement strand
GTATGCATGGTGGAGTACCGCTACCCAGAACACCGATCTGGAGATCCTGTGGACACGTTGACACCCAAGGCCGTCACGCTGGTTGAGGTGGGACCGCGCGACGGTTTGCAATTCGAAAAAATGGTGGTTCCCACCGACCGCAAATTGGCGCTTATTACCCGATTGATAGCAGCCGGGCTGAATCGGATTCAAGTGGCTTCCTTTGTCCACCCGGGGAAGGTGCCCCAAATGGCCGACGCCGAACAGCTGATCGGTCGCCTGCCCCGCATCCAGGGGGTCGAATATTCGGCTTTGGTGCTCAATCAGCGGGGACTGGACCGGGCCCTGGCATCGGGTATCGAGGCTGTGGAAATTTCCATTTCGGCCAGCGATTCCCACAGCCGAAGAAACAGCGGCATGACCCATGAAGCGGCACTGGAACAAGGGCTGGATATGATCGGCCGGGCCATTTCCGCCGGTCTTACCGTACGCGCCAGTGTGCAGTGCGCCTTCGGGTGTGTCCATGAGGGAGACATCCCCACGGGGCGCGTTGCGGCGATCGTCGGTCGATTCATTGACGGCGGCGCCCAGGCGATTTCTTTGGCAGACACCACCGGAATGGCTTCGCCGCCATTGGTCAAGGCTGTTTTGAAGGCACTTCCCCGCTTCGATCGTCTGCCCCTGGCCCTTCATCTTCACGATACCCGCGGCCTGGGACTGGTGAATCTGATGGCGGCCATGAGTCGGGGCGTGACGGTGTTCGATACGGCCCTTGCCGGCATGGGCGGCTGCCCCTTCGTTCCCGGGGCGGCCGGCAATATTGCCACTGAAGATACCGCCCACCTGCTGGCCACCCTGGGCATTCGCACCGGCGTGAATGTCGCTCGTGTGGCAGCCATATCCCTTGACATGGAAGCGTTTTTTATGAAACGCTTTCCGGGCCGGATGCATCGCCTGACGGCCCCGTTAACCCGACCTGCAACCACGTCTACGGGCCCTTGAAACAGGCCTTTGGCCTGGTTCACAGCGCACGCCTTTTTTTGTTCCGGCATTCCAGAATCTCTTTAGTTTGATACCCACCTGCCGATATCAGGTACATGACGGCTGTGATGAGTGATTTCGGTTAAATCCCGGCGACGTGCACCGAATAGGTATATCCCAATAAAATCCAACAAATAAGATACCAATGACCGACGTGCCCAAAGAGACCTTGCTGTTTGTGGATGACGAAGAAAGCATTCTGGAGGTGGCATCGGAGTATTTTAAGGCCAAAGGGTACCATATCCTCACAGCTGAAAACGGTCGAATCGCCGCAGATATCCTCGACCAGCAAAAGATCGACTGCTGCTTTACCGACATCAACATGCCCGAAATGGATGGGCTCGAACTGGCCGAACATATTCGCATGGTGGACAACACCATCCCGGTGATCATCATGACCGGCTACCCTTCTTTAGACAATACCATCCGCACATTGAAAAACGGGGTAGTGGACTTTCTGATCAAGCCGGTCAACCTCAACCAGCTGGAGATTTGCGTAAAGCGCGTACTGCGGGAGCGGCAGCTGTTCATCAAGAACCTTTTTTTGACCAGAGAGGTGGAAGGCAAGCAGCGGATCGAAAAACTCAACCGTGAGCTGACCTACAAGGTCGAGGAGCTCAACACCCTCAACCGCATCATGACCGACTTTACCACCATTGGTACCAGTTTCGACCTGTTCAAGCGGGTCGTGGATCTATCTACCGAATTGACCAGAGCCGATGAGGCTTGTTTTTATGTTATCAACGAAGCGGTTCAACGGCCGGTTCAAGTGGCCCGCTCGGTGGCCGCAGGAAACGGCGGCGGCCGCATCCAATTGGTGGCCCCGACATCGGCCTGTGGCGGCCAGGCGGACGGCAGCGCAGATATCAGTCAATTGATTTTGGACAACTGCGAAGAGGACAAACCGCTCCTCATCCAGGAAAACAGCAAGGTGCAGGGATTGCCCGAAACCATTCGATCCTTGATGCTGGTTCCGTTGAACATCCGCAATAAGGTGTTCGGAGTGCTGGCTGTATCCGTGTCGGAGGGAGATGTCCGGTTTTCTGAAAAAGATCTCTATTACATGTCTTTCATGACCAACAAAGCGGCTTATGCCATAGAGAACATCGCCCTTTACGAAAATATCTACGAGAATCTGTTTGCCACCCTGTATGCGTTCGTTGGGGCCATCGAAGCACGCGATCCATATACCGAGCAGCATTCCAACCGTGTGACCCGCATTGCCAACACCCTTTGCCAGGCCATGGGAGCCAGCCAGGAGGAGCAGGACATTTTAAATGTTGCCGGGCAGCTGCATGACATCGGAAAAATCGGTATCCGAGATGATATTTTGCTCAAACCCGGCCGCCTGACTGAGGATGAGTTTCGCATCATTAAGGAACATCCGGTAATCGGCGCCAACATCGTCGAGCGCCTGGGCTTATGGGATAGAGAGAAAACCATCATCCGTTGCCACCACGAACGCTTTGACGGCAAGGGTTATCCTGACGGCCTGGCCGGCGAACAGATCCCCATGCTGGCGCGCATCCTATCCGTTGCCGACGTCTACGACGCCATCGCCTCCGATCGTGCGTATCGCAAAAGGATGGAGGAGGACAAAATCCTCCAGATCATGTACGGCGGTTCCGGCAGCCAATTTGATGCCGGCGTTATCGATACATTCCGGTCGCTTTACCAAAAAGGCGTCCTGAAAGAGATCATCCATACCGTGCCGGAGAAGGCCTGATACGGCCGTTTGACTCCACTACCGACCGGGTCCGTATCCGTCCGAGACGTCTTTTAACAGCCACCATCGCTGTGCAGGACCCTGCCTGGTTGGTTCTTCCCACACTTTATCATTTCAAACAAATGGTGTAAAAACCGTCCATCGTAAGCCGGATCAGGTTGGCCCGACCGCACAGCCCTGCCGCGACCCCTGTTGATTGGAGATTGTGATGCGCACGGTTCTTATTCTGCTGTTTTGCCTTGCTCTGGTGGGGGGTGGCGCTGCAAACGTGTTTGCCATGTTGACCCTTGAAAACGATGGCGTGCTGCTCCATTTCCCGGAGGGCGAGGCATCCATTGCCGAACGCCTGAACCGCAATCTTCCCGACATCCTGAACTATCTGCAAGAAAAAGGCCTGCCGGTCAGGCGCCCCCTTCATATCGTTCTGGATGCAAACCTGGATGAACCCGACACCGAGGTCCACGTCATTCCCCATCTGGAGATACGCATTCCCCTGCGTGCCCCCGGCGTTCTCGAGGAGGGATATACCCAAGCCGATCCCTGGACCTTTTTCATGTTCAACGGGCTTTGCCTCCAGGGCATCTTCGGACTGCGATCGGGCGTTCCCGGCCTGCTTTCCAAAGGGTTCGGCGCCATCATTTCCCCCAACGTTGTCCTGCCGCCCTGGGTCGAAGGCGGTATATGCAATCTTCTATATGCCTTGTATACGAACCAGGACGTGCAGGACCCTTTTGAAGCCGCCTTGTTTCGGTCCACACCGCCGCCGGATCTGGAAATCATCAGTCACCATCCGCAGGTCTGGCCGGGGTATTTTGCCTATCGAATCTTCGGAAAACCCTTTGTCAATTATCTCTATCAGGAATACGGCTGGTCGACGATTCTTGAATTTTTAAAAGTTCACGGCAAAGGCTTGATTCCTATTGAAATCGATTTGAAGGCCCGGGCCGTTTTTGGGAAAACCGTTGCCGCCTTGTGGCGGGATTTTCAGGAGCCCTATGGGCAGCAGACGCTATCCCCACCGGGCATTCTGGCCAGGGGGTACTGGGCCGAGCCCTTCGTATACTGGAACCGTGCCGGTGTTTTTCCGGGAAAGCTGAAAATCCGGAACCGCGGTCGATACGGAATCGTTGACCCGGACGGGACCGTCTGGATTTCGGAATTCAATAACGGTACCAGGCTCTACGGCTATTCCGGAAGCCGCATCTTTGCGACGAAGCGCAACCATATCTGGGATCCGGGGCCCGGAGGTGTGGCTGTCGGCCGCTTCGGTCGCCGACCCCATCTGGTAGTTCTCCCCGATGATGGCAGGCAGGGCTTTGGTCAGATCGACAGCGCAAGCGCCGATGCGTTGACCATAATTAAGGCACCACCGGGCGTGATTGCCCTTTCCGGTCCTGTCCGCAATGAGCGCGGCGCCATTGCCGTGTCGGCCAATCGCGGCGGCAACTGGGATATATGGGTTTATGACGATGCTTGGCGGCAACTCACCCGAACGCCATCCATTGAATTGGACCCCTGGTGGGAAGACGATTCTCTGGTGTACGCCTCCAATCTCACCGGTCGGTTCCAAATCCACGCAGCCAATCGGGAGCCGATCACCGCTGTCGACAGCATGGCCCTGCTTCCCCGGCAGGGCAAATTTCTGAATCTGTCAACCAACGGATGGCGCTTGGGAAACTATAAAATCAGCCGCATCACCTTTGCCCCCCCGGTCTATTTGCCGATGGCACCGCCGCCCCACGCATCCGCGGTGCCGGAGCTGAACGCCCATCCCTATTCGCCTTTAACGAGTATCTGGCCCAACTACATCCGCCCCGACCTGTTTGCCAACATTTCCGACCTGCAAATCGGACTTGCCACCCAAAGCCATGACGTCAGTGGTGTTTATCGTTTGGATGCCGGCCTGCGCTACTCCTTCGATACGGACTATTTTGCCCTGCGGGCCGGCGCACAGGCCAAATCTCTCGGAACCCAATTTACTCGCTACCCGCTCTCCTACACGACCGACATCGGCCAGACCATCGATGAATCGCGCCACGAAGCCAGGCTCTTCTGGCGACCCTTGGAACTGGTTCGACCCGAAAGCGACAACCTGCTGCGTGCATCAGCCGGACTGGACCGTTTTGAAGGGCTCGAATTGTCTTTGAACTGGCGCAACTGGGAGCCGCTGAATACCAGAGTTCCCGATCCGAGTGCCGACACCCAGGGTGATGAGGCCTGGCTGGGAATCGGATTGACCAAGCGGACCGATTTTCTTAATCTGTGGGGCAGTTTGGAGCTGTTCACCCAAGACCGCCAGTCGCTCACGCTGGGCGGCCGTCTGTTATACGGTGAACAAATCCTGACCTCGCTTCACCTGCTCTACGGTCAGGCATGGGGTGAAAGACCGGATTTGGGCCACACCACCTTCCGGATTGGCGGCAACGTGTCCGAAGGGTATTTCACCCGCCTGCCGCCCAAGCTGTTTCCGATACGGGGATTCAGTTCCAACGTCATCGAAGCGCCCAAAGCGGCTGCCGGCGGCATCGAAGTGTTCTGGCCCCTGGCCAACTTGCAGATGGGATATGCGTCCCTGCCGCTCTTTTTGCATCGCCTGAGGCTGGGAACCTTTGTAGATGCCGGTATTGCCGGAGACGAATACAATGCCGACGATTGGTTGATGGGTGCCGGTTTCGAGTTCGTTATATCGGCCGAGATCGCCTGGGGCAGTTTTTCCGCATTTCGGTTGGGTGTGGCCTGGCCGCTGGTCTATCCGGATTATGTCCAGGACGATGGCGCAAAATTTGTGATTCAACTCGGACGGCCGCTTTAGCCCGAATGTTGCATAAGCATCTCTGTTGGGTGCCGCGTCCGGATCGATCGGCGTGCGTGCATCCATGCTGCACGTGCGGGCGATAAGACCCGGAACAGCCGCCGCCGTCATTCCGGCCGCCGTTTCCGGTGACTGCCGGGGCAGCATGCCTTTAACAATTCGGCCAAATGGTGTAAAAGGCGGGGCAATATCGACCCTCTCGTGAATGCCGTTGGACGGCGCATGCGCAACGCCTAAAGGAGTCTCATGCCAGCCTGGTCGGAACCACAGAATTTGAAGACATGCATGCTGCAAGGCGTCAGTTTCCGTGGTGCCTTGCTGATGCTTGCCGTATTGGCCATCCTCATTTCCGAAGTGCGCTTCAGCTGGGTGGAAATGATGGTCGGCCGCTATCTGGCCGTCACCAACAGCCATCGGCCCGAATCGGGCCACGTGTGGGAACAGGGACGCTTGAAAGCGGTGGCCACCCAGACCCTAGATCAGATGGTGACCCGGCAGCTGACCGCTAAGCGCGAGGCCCGGCAGGCCACCTCCCTGATCGAACTCATCGAAGGCCTTTCCACCTCGCAGGGTATCATGATCTCCGCGACCCAATTCAAACACCTGTATGCCCAAATTCCCGAAACCATTGGCCGGAGCTTGTTTTCACCCGTTTTCATGCTGCGCATCAGTGCCGAAAGGAGCTGGGATCGCGTCTACTTGGAACGGGAGGACGGTCAGGTGGGCATCTATCTGCTGGATCGCAGCAACAATGTGCTCAGCTATACCACCCTTAATGATCAGCAGTTGAGATCCACGGGCACCGAGGTACCGCTGCTGGCCGGTACCCTGGACGACCATCCGGGGTTTGCCGGGCGTATCTATCCGGCGGATCGGTTTTTCATGGCCTTGGACAGCCTTTCATCGGAAATACAGCAGGGTGTGCTAGCCCATCCGGGTGCGCTGTTGGCCGTCGAGGGGACACCCGTGCGTGTGGGGTTCAGTGACGAGGTGATCGCCGATATGATCCGGATCGGCATCGAGCTGGATACGCCTCAGGGGCGTCAGATCATGCTGAAGATGGGGCAGGAGTGGGCCGTCTGGCAGGTGCGCATGCTTTTGGAACCGCGCCTGGTGCAGCCATCCGCTGCAGGCAACCGCTGGCCAAACCGCCGGAGGGAACCATGACCGCCCCGCTGCGCTTTTTTCGGGTCGTCACGACCTTGTTTTTTATCCTGGCCAGTGCGGCGGCACTGGGGGTGATGGGCCTGTTTTGCCTGTTCATGGTGGCGGTCAAGGAGTTGCCCCGGGTTCCCGAGCCCATTGGCCGCATCAACGATACGCCGTCGACCGAAATATACAGTGCCGACGGCAGGCGTATCCTGGCGATCGGCGGGCGTGAGACCGTCGCCTTAGACGATGTTTCCTACGCCTTTATCCAGGCCATTTTGGCCACGGAAGACCATCGCTTTTGGGAACACCGCGGGGTCAACAAGCTGCGCACGATCAAGGCCTTATGGATCACCCTGTTTGAGAAAGGAAGAATGCAGGGGGCCTCGACCATCACCCAGCAATTGGCCAAAAATCTCTTTTTCAGTTTCGAACGTACCTACATCCGCAAGTTCCGAGAACTGCTGGTGGCACTTCAGATTGAAGCCCAATTTTCTAAACAGGAAATTTTAGAGGCTTACATCAACCAGATTCCCTTCGGCGTCGGTGCCTACGGCATCGGTGAGGCGGCGCGAACATTCTTTGGCAAATCCGCCGGAGAACTGAACCTGGCTGAGGCGTCCCTTTTGGCCGGCCTGCCCAAATCGCCCACCCGTTACAACCCGTTTCGGTATCCGGAGCGTGCCCGCGCCCGGCAGCAGGTGGTGCTCAAGCGCATGGTCGATACCGGCATGATCAGTCAACCAGAGGCCGAGGAGGCCCTTGCCGCCGCAGCAGAGCTGCGTACCCAAGCACGGTCGTTACGGGTGGACAGCTATTTTCTGGACGCCGTGATGAAATCGCTGGAAGAGACCTACAGCCCGGAGGTGGTTTACCATGGTGGTTTGCGGGTATACACCACCCTGGATGCCGGCATGCAACAACTGGCTGAGACCGCCCTTCAAGATGGCATTGCCCGCCTGGAATCCCAAATGCGTGTGGCCGATCCCGCAAATGGGGACACGCCGGAATCGGATAGCGGCCTTCAGGGAGCGCTGGTTGCCCTGGATGTCAATACCGGGGCGGTCAAAGCCTTGGTGGGGGGCCGCGATTTTTTCCAAACCCCATACAACCGAGCCTTGCAGAATCATCGGCAGCCGGGATCCGGGTTCAAACCTTTTCTTTACTACGGCGTCCTTGAAAAAATGGGCAAGACACCGGCCGATGTGATGATCGACAAGCCGGTCACCATTCCCGTGGCTGGCAAACCGCCATGGAAACCGCGCAATTTCAAGCGGACGTTCGAAGGCCCCATGGTCATTAAAAAGGCATTTACCGAATCGGTGAACACGGTGGCGGCGCAATTGGTCGAAGCAGTGGGACCGGAGACGGTCATTGAAACGGCCCGGCGCTGCGGCATCACCAGTTCGCTGCGATCGGTATATTCCGTCGCGCTGGGTACTTTTGGGGTCAGTCCGCTGGAAATGGCTGCCGCCTATGCCACCTTCGCTTCAGGGGGCGTCCGGCATCGGCCTTATTGGATCCGCCGGGTCGAGGATGTGAGTGGACGGGTGCTGGAAGAACACATCATCACCGGTGAGCGCGTTTTGAATGAGTCGATCGCCTATCAGCTGGTAGACATGATGGCCGGAGTGATTGACGAGGGAACCGGCAAGAGGGTGCGTAAAATGGGCTTCACCCGGCCGGCGGCTGGCAAGACCGGCACCACGGATGAATACAATGACGCCTGGTTTACCGGTTTTACTCCCAATACGAGTACATCGGTGTGGATCGGCTATGACCGGGGCCAGGGCATGCGGGACAAAAACGGCAATGGTATCACCGGGGGGCGTGCTGCGGCGCCGGTGTGGGCGCAATTCATGAAACAGGCCACCCAAGGCGAGCCACCCAAGGCATTTTTAGCCCCACCGAATATCTATTTTAAAAAAGTCAATCCGGAAACCGGCACATGGGCCGGCTTCTGGACGCACAACCCCGTGTCTGTGGCGTTGAGAAAAGGAGACTCCTGAGCAAATAGCATGGGCCACTTGTTCAAACACATGGCCGTTCGCTTGTGGACGACCCTGGTGATAGGCAGCCTGGTTGCCCTGGCAGTTTTACCGCCTGTTGCCGGTGCGGTCGGGCCCAGTTGGATGGTAGTGCCCTGCCTGGGACTTTTCACTCTGGTCTTTTGGCTTGCCGGGATGGCTTTTGCCGCCATGGGACGCCGTCGATTGGCACGCCTGCTCAAGGAGGCCACCGTTTGGGATCGTGCCGGCATGACCCGGGAAGCCCAGCAGGTGTTCGTCCGCGCGGCGACCGTTGTGGACAGCTTTCTTTTTTCACCATTCAATCGTCGCGACCCGGCAGGCCGGCTTCTGAAAACAATGGCCCGTTTTCAACTGGCCCAGGCGGCGCCCGAGTCATCATCCGATGCCATTATCGGGGCTTATCTGCGACAATTTCCCAGGGATCGTGTCGCCGCCGTCAAATGGTTGGACGGGGTGCTTGCCGGCAGGCCCTTGACGTCCCAATCCCATGAAATCGCCACTCGAATCGGGTCCGCCCATCCAGATGATGGCGGCATCCAACGCATGTTGGCCCAATTTTACCTGGACGAAGGACGCTGTGATTTTGCCGCCCTGCAGACCTATCGGCATTTGATCGAAGCAGGCCCACCGTTGTCCGAGCGGCTGCTGGCCAGCATTGCCGATCTTTTTATGGCTCAGCCGCGGGTCGATACGCTGGCCCTTAAGGTTTACCTGGATCTTCAACAGAGGGGCCGCCGCGACCAGCGGCTGATTCCTGCCATCGCCGCATGCACCCGAATGATTCATCCCAGCCCCGTCACCCTGCCGTTATTGGAGCGTGCCCAATCACTATTGGCCGACATCGATTCGATTCAGCGCGATGAAATGGCCGCCGGATTTGCGCCGGCAATGACCGATTCAAGTCACCCACACCAATTTAAAACCCAGCCGGGCATCGGCGCAGCTGTGGTTCGGCGCACGCAACAATCATTGGTAGGGGTGGGCCGGCGGTTCTCCGAATGGGCAGTTCATGGGGGCAAAAGATTGCGCAACGGCCTGGCGCTTTTTTCCAATCAACGGACCAAGTCGATATTCAAATGGTCGTCCATGGGCTTGCTGGCGCTTGGTGTGGGATGGTTGGTGCTGAATACGGCCCTGCATCTACAATCGTCGCCGCCAACCAAGGAACAGGCACCGCTGCCGAAAACAGCCCCGATCACCGATCCGTTTACCCTCCAGGTGGCGGCCTACTTGAAAGAGGCCGATGCCCGGCGCTATGTGGAACAACTGAAAGCGAGCGGGCTGGATGCCTATTGGACCCGGGCCTCCGGTGCCAAGAAAACCTGGTACCAAGTGCGAATCTCCCATTTTATAACCAAGGCAGATGCCAGGGCCATGGGTGACGACCTGAAAAAACGGCAACTCATTACCGATTATTATGTTGCCAACTATAAACATCCTGACGTACCATAGCTTCTAAAGCCGCAACAAGCAGCCAGCGCACCGTCGGATACCGGTTGCGGTGTTTATCTGTCGCTCGACGACAGCCCGCCTTTTTCCAAAATCACATGGCGTAGTGGAACCGAAAAAACCTGACCCGTATTCGCGGAAAGGAATCTGAAAATGAACGCCACCTCCATGACCCGAATTATCGAACAATGTCTCCGGCTGGACAACCACGCCACCCGTCTCTACACCCATTTGGCCCGCAGTGCAGGCAGCAAGGTCTTAAAAGGATTTTGGCAGGATATTGCCGACAGCAACGAACAGCACCTGCTCTATTGGGATCGCCTGAAAAACTGGGCCGAAGAGGGGATGCTCAACAACCTCTTCGATGATCCGCGCAAGACATTGGGCGAATTGACGGCGCTGCAGGAAAAGGTGCACGATCTGGCGGATAGCTGCGTGAAGGTGCGTCGCAAGGAAAAAGCCTTCACCATGGCTTTTAAACTTGAATTTTACCTGCTGCATCCTTCCTTCGAGACCCTTTCCCAATACGTGGCTACCTTCAACGGGGAGACCGACACGGAAGCCGAATACGAGCGTTTTGTAAACCGGCTGTTTGGTGCGCTCAAACAAAATGAATTAAGCACCTTGGAATTGGAACTCGTTGGCGAGGTCATCCACCGCCTGTGGCAGGAAAACCGGCGCATGGCCTTTTTAAGCAACTATGACGAATTAACGGGTGTCTTCAACCGTCGGGGATTGTTTAACGCCATTACCCACCTGGCCCACCTGGCCCAGCGCAATGAGAACACGGTAAGTGTACTCATGATCGACATTGATCATTTCAAGACGGTCAACGACACCTTCGGCCACCAGTTTGGCGATGAGACGTTGCGCCGGGTAGCAACCTGCATTCAGGAGTGCATCCGCGCATCTGACGTCTTGGGGCGTTATGGCGGTGAAGAATTCCTGGTGTTTCTTCCTGGTGTGGCTGCGGTATCGCTGGGAGAAGTGGGAGAAAAGATTCGGCGGGCCATCGAAACGATGCCGGACGACCAGGCCCGTGTCACTGTCAGTATCGGTATCGCATATGGCCATGTGGGGCGGGAGGTGGATGACGATGTCAAGACCCTTATCCAACGGGCCGATGAGAAACTGCTGGCGGCCAAGGCGGCCGGCCGCAACTGCATCGAACTTTGAGGGTCAAAAAATTAGGAGGGTCTACTTCAGGGCTAGATTGAGAAATGGCTTGTCACCGTGCTGTTAAGCGTTTAAACTGACTTTATCTGGATGCGGTATTGGCCAAGGGCCATATACAACTGGAGGAGTCAAGCATGGAAAAACAGGATGTCATCAGGATCGCAGAAGGTCTGCGGCTGATCGAAGAGGGCGTGGAAACCATTCAGGCCGTGATGAAAGAAAAGAAGATCAAATCGCTCAAGGACGTGGCCGAAGAATTGATTCCCTTTTTCAAAAAAGATGACGATTCTCTGACCGAATCCATCATTCGCCATCTGGAGTAAAACCACGGCGTAATTCGTTTCATCTCCCGGCACGCCGGGGGGGAAAAGGCTGGACCCGCATATAAAGGGCGACCGGCCTTTGCTATTTGGTGCCCATCCATAAATGGCCAATTTGTCCGATATCTGCGTTATGCTCAAAATTATATCCTCGGAATATCAACCATATGTACCCCATGGGCACTTCCTGCGGGGCGCCTATGGATAAATTTTTCGCAGGCCTAGATTTCGACCAAATTTACCTATCCGGTACGCCGCCATTGGGGATGATCCAGTAGTCGGCCGCTATGGACTTGTGTTCATCGAGGCTGACGTCTGCAGCGGCATCAGATCCCCAGGCCGGACTTGTGGTCGCTGACGGTGATCTTGGCCCGTCGCAAGTTACCGGTGGCCAGCAGGGACCGTACATGAGGCAATACCGCCTGTGGGTCGTTCACCTCGATGAATATCGTAACCACGCCGCAAGCAAAACGACCGCCCCGCCAGCGGGCCGAACCAGAAGCATGCAGTACCTTTTCCAACTTGCGGGACAGCTCTCGTCGGAAAAGGAACAGATCCGGATCCTCGGGAGGAGTTTGGTCTGAAAAATCGAAATGCAGTGTCAAGGTTGGCATGACACCACTGATACAAGGGTCCTGTGACAGATGCGGTCACACCAGTTAAAACGATTGGTTGATGGCAGGATGCCATGCCGCCCTGGCCAATGACCGGCCCAATGATTATGGTGGTTTGTATGGGCGTCCACGCGGTTGCAACGATGCCGATGAGGTCAATGATTGCCATTAAAATCAGTTCACGCAGGAGACGGGCACACCCCATGGGAGAGAAGACGCCGAATCACCTGAATCACAGCCACAGTTTCGGTCAGGAACACAAGCGCCCGGGGGAAGCGCG
>JASFFF010000046.1:0-12642 GCA_050124445.1 Desulfosarcina sp. | reverse complement strand
GGGGAAGGTAACGGCGGCGCACGGTCGAAGCCGACCCACCTGTTCTATTCCACCGGAGTAAGGGGGACCGCATATCATGAAGCTGGATTGGGTAATGCAGAAGAAACGTCCCGTACGCGGAGTAGGGCCAGATGTTCACTTTGATGCCTTGTGAGGCAAGATCCGGCCAGAGTATATGACTAAAAACGGAAAAAGGATTAAACGCCATGGACTTTCCGAAAAAAATCATACGGAGCAAACCGTTCACTATCTGTGCAGCGGTGCTGGTTTTATACACGTTGACCGGATTTCTCATAGTGCCCTGGCTCGTAAGGCACTATGTCCCCAAGATCGTACATGAACAGATCAAAAAACAGGCTCTCATCGGCGAGGTGCGGATCAACCCTTACCTCTTCAAGGTCGAGGCGAACGACTTTCGCATGCAAGAGGCAGACGGTCAGCCAATCGCGAGCTTCAAGCGACTATTTGTCGACTTCGAGCTGAAGAGCCTTCTCAAATGGGCATGGACGTTTCGCCAGGTGCGCTTGGAGGGCCCCCATGTCAATGCCATCATCGCCAAGGATGGCACCCTCAACCTCGCCAGTCTGGCGCCGCCATCCGAAGCAACGTCCCAACCACCGGCAAAAGAACAGGCACCCCCGCGACTGATTATCGAGGATCTCGCCATCGACGGGGGGCAAATCGACTTCACCGATCGTCGCCAGTCCGAACCCGCCACCATTTCGCTCACGCCCTTGCAGCTGCAGGTCAATAACCTCAGTACCCTGCGTGAGAGTAAAGGGCCTCATTCAATCACGGCCAACCTCGGAGACGGGGGAACCTTGCAATGGAAAGGTGAAATCAGCCTTCACCCGGTTGAATCCAAGGGCAGCTTCGCCATTGAGAATATCCAAGCCACCACCGCCTGGAAATTCATTCGGGATGCCGTCGCAATAGCGCAGCCGACTGGAAAGGCCAGCATCTCGGCCGATTATCGGGTGAACCTGAGCGGTGCGCAGCCACAGGCCATGCTGGACAGGCTTGCCGTCGCCATCAGCGGACTATCCCTGCGTATCGACGGCGAAGATGTGCCGTTTTTCGAAATGTCGGATGCACGGCTTACCGGTGGCCGAATGGATCTTGAGAAACAGCAGGTCGAGGTCGAGAAACTGGCGGTTGCCGGCGGACACGCCAGGATAACCGTGGATGAGAGCGGCATCTTGAACCTTAATCGGATCATGAGGGGAACCCAGAAGGCTGTCCCCACCCCGCCGGTGAACACAACGGCAGATTCTTTCAAACCATGGACGCTGAAACTGGCCGCTTTCGATCTGAGCGGTGTGGCCGCAGACTACCAGGACAACAGTCGTAAACCCGGTCTCAACGTGGGCGTCGGTGAAATTAAAGTGGCCCTGAAGGCACAGGTGGAAGCGGGTGGGCAGACCCTGGCCGAGGTGAATGACATCGGTATGGAAATTTCGGATTTCCAGGCTGCCATGTGGGGCGATCCTGAGCCTGAAATGCAGATCCAGCGCATCGGACTTGAAGGCGGTGCCTATAGCCTGCAGCCCAATGACTTCAGGATAGAGACGGTATCCGTTGAGGGCGGCACCGTGGACCTGAAACGAATGTCCGATGGCGCCATCAACCTGGCGCTGATGTTCGCCCCTCCGCAAAAAGGCGCTATCGCCAGGGGAACAGAGGAAGCGGCGGCCCACGGCAATCCCTTCCAATTCCTGGCTAAGGCCGTCCTTTTATCGGGTTTCCAGCTGAAAATCTCCGATCTTACAGTCAAACCTGAGGCCCCGATCATCAACCTGGAAGAGATGGCCGTCGCGCTGGCCAATGTAGACGGAAAATCCCCCATGACCTTCGACGCGGGCTTCAAGGTACGCGAAGGTGGCCGGATCAAGGCCAACGGCACGGTGGACCCGTCCGGGCCGACGGTGAAATCCGAGGTTGAGGTGGCGGAGCTCGGGCTGACGGCCTTCCAGCCGTACGTCAGTCAGGCAGCCACCATAGACATCCAATCGGGCACGTTTTCAACCCGCGGGGAAATGAGTCATGGCATGAAGACCGCCGACGCTCAAACGATTTACCAGGGCGGATTCAAGCTAGCCAACCTGCGCGTCACGGAAAACAGCGGAAACGACCCCCTGGTGGGTTGGAAATCGGTCGAGACCGATCAGTTGGCGATGCAATTGAAACCAAACCGGCTCGACATAGGAGACCTCAAGGTGCTGAACCTGATCGGCAAGTTCATCATCGACAAGGACCAATCGATAAACTTAACCAAAGTAATCAAGTCGAGCCCAACCGCAAAAGCGACTGAAGCAGCATCCGCAAAAGCCTCCCCGACTGCGGGCAATGATGATTTTCCTTACAAGGTCGGCCGCATCCTTTTCAGCAAGGGAGAAGTAGAATTTGCCGACCTAAGCCTGTTCACCCCTTTCGGCACCAGGATACATCAGCTCAATGGCGTGCTGGCCGGCGTTTCATCGGTCAAGCATGCCCGGGCTCAAGTCAAACTCGAAGGCAGTGTAGACCGCTACGGCACCGCCAACGTTGACGGCGAGTTTGATGCCTCCGATCCGCAGGCATTTACCAATATCGGCGTCATCTTCCGCAACGTGGAAATGTCCAAACTTACTCCATACTCAGGCACATTCGCCGGACGCAAGATCGATTCCGGGAAACTGTCGTTGGATCTGAAATACATAATCGATAAACGCCAATTGGAAGGGGACAACCAGTTCGTTGTGGAACGCCTGACCCTCGGCGAGAAAGTAAAGAGCTCGGAAGCGGTTGATCTACCGCTGGATCTCGCCGTCGCCCTGTTGGAGGATGCCAACGGCGTGATCGACCTCGGGCTGCCGGTCAGCGGCGATCTTGATTCCCCCAAATTCAGCTACGGAGCACTGATCTGGAAAGCGTTCGTGAACCTGCTCACCAAAATTGTCACCAGTCCTTTCCGCGCTCTGGCTTCACTCGTACCAGGCGGCGAGGAGGAAACCTTTAACACCGTCGCCTTCTCGGCCGGGCGACTCGATGTTCCACCGCCGGAGAAGGAGAAGCTCGCCAAGCTCGCCGGCGCTTTGCAGAAACGGCCCCAGCTCAAGCTCGGCGTGCAGGGCCGTTACAACCCAGAGATCGACCGCGCAGAGCTCAAGTCGATTGGCGTACGTCGCGCCCTGGCCATTCGCCTCGGTCAAGATCCGGTTACAGCAGAAGATTACGGAGCCGTTGACTTCAGCAGTCAGGAAACAGGTCAAGCTGTAGAAGCAATGTTTTCGGAGCGCTTCGGTGCGGATACCCTCGCAACGCTGAAGACGGATCAAGAAGCCGCCCTCGAAAAGACTAAAAAGGATACTACATCTGCCAAACCCTCTGAGGACATTTTGACGGCTGTTGAAGAAGATCCAGGAAGGTTTACCAAGGATCTGTTCCTGCGTCTCGTAGAGGTTGAGCCAGTAGACGACACGGTTTTAGTGAACCTGGCCGATGCTCGGGCCCAAGCCATTGTCGCCGAACTAACCGACGCTGGACAGCTTTTATCCGAGCGCATCAAGGTGAAACCCTCAGTCCCGGACAATGATAAAGCCGCGGTGAGTGCCGCACTCAGCTTAGAAGCAGGGAACTAAGAACCTATACCCACCAAAAATAGGATCTACAATGCGGACGATATCATCCACGATATGCCTCTTGTTAAGTTTTCTCTGGATTTCGTCTGTATCTGCATGGGACAGGACCTATTGGCTCACCGGGCCCATGTAGGAGAAGATGGCTGGACGAGTTGCTATGGTCAACGACGTTTGTTTGATAGATGACGATTCTGCATTTAGTCATCAATCGGATTATTTCAGATTATCATTCCGAATCCCATGCTGGAGCATTGTAAAGGTTACTGCTATATACATCCGCGCCATCTTCTCGAAAAGTCGTTAACATTACAATTGCATACCACAGGTTCCCCTACCCTTCCTGCACTTCCATTTTCCACCCTGTAGCCAGCCAGTCCTATTCCGTTTCTCATCTTCCCAGTCCAGAAATAATGTAACCTTCGTATCTATAGGAGGGCGTGTTTTTTTGCCTTCAAATTCATTACACGGAGGAAACAATCATGACATTTCCAACCAAGAACACATTCAGTATCGGTGACACCGCAAAGATGACCGGTGCCACTCAGAAACAAATCCAACACTGGGAGGCTAAGGGCTACATCTCTGAAGCCGGTCGGGTTGTATCCGGTGTCCGAGCCTATCGAAGATTCACACTGGGTCAGGTGGAAACCATCAGTAAGATCAAAGAATTTCTGGACGAAGGGTTCACCCTTTTGGCCGCTGCGCAAAAAGTGACCGGCAAAACCTTTTTAACCAAGGAGGGTCAACGAAATGCATAACTTAACCGATAAAACCTGTCCGCTGATCGGAAATACATGTCTATTAAAGGGTTGCACCATGTTCAACAAGCGTCTGGATGGCTGTGAGATCAGTATCATGAACTACAATCTGTACCAGGTCAAAGAAAAGATACGGGCATTGATAGACCGGTTTAATGGTGTGCCAGCATCTGGACCGGCAAGCAATTTTGAGCCGCCGAGCGGCCCCAGGTTTCCGCAGGCCAACCGATAGGTTCATCGAATTTTTTTCGTTTTTCTAATCCGGTCTATGTGAAGGAACAGCTGGGCCATTCCAGCATAAAAATCACCGTGGACATCTATGGCCACCTCATCCCCGGAAGCAACCGAGGGGCCGTCAATCAGCTCGATTCTCCGCAACAATCCGCAACCTATACGCAACCTGCCAAAACAGAAAAGCCACAACCTATTGAGATTGCAGCCTTTTCTTTCGATATGGTGCCGAAGGGGAGACTCGAACTCCCACAGGGGAACCCCTACTAGACCCTGAACCTAGCGCGTCTACCAATTCCGCCACTTCGGCACACTCCAGCCTGATTCAAAAGGGTTGATTTCAGCCTGAAGATGCTCTAACTATAATCTTTTATTTTTCGTGTCAAGCCAATATTTATGCTTATTATTTAGCACATGCAAATAATACAAGATATCGAAACCATAAAAGAACCATTCAAATCGGCCGTGGTCACCATAGGCAATTTCGACGGCGTTCACATCGGCCATCAGGCCCTGTTTCACGAGGTGGTCGAGCGCGCCGAGGCCATGGACGGCACGGCCATCGCCATGACCTTCGAGCCCCACCCCATCCGGGTCATGACCCGCAACGGTCACCCGCCGCTGATCACCCTGTACGAGCAAAAATCGGAGCTAATCGAGAAAGCCGGCATCGACGTGATGATCTGCATCCCCTTCACCCTGGACTTTGCAGCCCTATCCGCCCGCAACTTCGTCGAGGAGATCCTGGTCAAACGCATCGGAATGAAGGCCGTTATTGTGGGCCAAGACTACACTTTCGGCCACCAGCGCGAGGGCAATGTGGAGCTGCTCAAGCAGTATGCCAACGAGCTGGACTTCGAGGTAATCGTGGCCGACTGGATCCAGTCCTCCACCGTGGACAATCATCGCATCAGCAGCACGGCCATCCGCGACCTGGTCATCAACGGCCAGATGGAGAAAGCCAGCAAGATGCTGGGCCGCAACTACCAGATCCGCGGCACCGTGGCCCATGGCCGCGACCGCGGCGGCAAGCTCTTGGGAATCCCCACCGCCAATATCAACCTGCAGGACGAATTGTGCCCCAAGGTCGGGGTTTATGCCGTAATCGTTCGCTACGACGGCCAGCGCTACCCGGGGGTGGCCAACATCGGTTACAGCCCCACCTTCGATGATCATATCTTTACCGTCGAAGCCCACATTCTGGACTTCAACAAGGATATCTACGGCGAAAAAATCATGGTCAACTTCGTCCAGCGACTGCGCGATGAAATCAAGTTTTCCGGCATCGATGAACTGGTGGCCCAGATCGACAAGGACATCACCCAGGCCAAGCAGATTTTAGCGCCTCATTTCAAAGACTGACCCCTTGGCAGGCACCGAAACAGAGCCCTCAGCCGCCTGCCGACCAACCCAGTAACAAGGGCCTGGCGCGGGCAAATGCCGCTTCCATACGCCTTCGGCAAGCGCGCTTGCCCGCCGGCAGAATCCCACTTGCCCCTCCTAAAGGCCTTTTTGGTTTGAATTTCTCCAATTGTGCGTTAAGTTAGATAGTTGACCCATTGAAACGACTAAAATAAGGTTGATTGCTGTGACAGTATTGAACATACTTACCTATCCAAATAAGTTCTTGAAAAAGCAGACACAGCCGGTAGAGA
The DNA here is from genome assembly GCA_050124445.1 of Desulfosarcina sp. Taxonomy (GTDB): domain Bacteria; phylum Desulfobacterota; class Desulfobacteria; order Desulfobacterales; family Desulfosarcinaceae; genus Desulfosarcina. Next base: position 6,378 of record JASFFF010000046.1, on the reverse strand, counting down.
ACATCGACGGGGCCCTTCAGACCGTTTTCGACAACATGGCCAGAACCATGTACGAGGCCCCCGGGGTCGGCCTGGCCGCGCCGCAGGTGGGCATCGGCCAAAGCTTTATCATCTACGACATCGCACCCCGGGAGGAGGGCCATGACCTGCACGTGCTGGTCAATCCCACGATCGTGTCCAGCGAGGGCGAAATCATTTCGGAAAATGAAGGCTGCCTGAGCGTGCCAGACTTCAGGGCCGACGTAAAACGCGCCGAACGCATTATGGTGGATGGGGTGGACCGGGACGGCAACCCGCTGCGCTTCGAGGCAGACGGCCTGCTGGCCATCGTCATCCAGCACGAACTGGATCATCTCGACGGCACCCTCTTCATCGATCACATCAGCGCCTTGAAACGGCAGATGTACAAACGTCGCGTCAAAAAGGAGATGAAGCAGCGTTGAATCGCCCATTGAATATCGTCTTCATGGGTACACCGGATTTTGCCGTGCCGCCACTGCGGGCATTGGTCGAATGCAGCCACACCGTCTTGTCCGTGGTGACCCAGCCCGATCGCCCCAAAGGCCGCGGCCGTATACTCACGGCACCACCGGTCAAGGTGGCTGCCGAACAAACCGGCATCCCTGTGCTGCAGCCGGAAACGGTGCGCAGCGATGCCTTCAACCGGCATATGGCCGAATTGGCTCCGGATCTATTCGTGGTGGTGGCTTTCGGCCAGATTCTGCCACCATCTTTGCTGGACATCCCCCGTCTTGGCTCGATCAACGTGCATGCATCACTGCTACCCCGACACCGCGGCGCCGCCCCCATCCAGTGGGCCATTATCCATGGAGATGAAGAAACCGGCGTCACCACCATGATGATGGACGCGGGCATGGACACCGGCGATATTCTGTTGGTTGAAAAAACCGCCATCGGTGCCGATGAAACCGCCGCCCGGCTGCATGATCGCCTCAGCCAGATGGGGGCCCGCACCTTGGTTCAAACCCTTGAGCGGCTACAGGAAGGCACACTGACCCGCACCGCCCAAGACCACGCGCAGGCCACTTATGCGCCCATGCTGAAACGGTCGGACGGAGAGATCGACTGGTCCCTGCCGGCCGAACGCATCGAGCGACTGATTCGCGGCATGACACCCTGGCCGGGGGTTTATACTTTCAGCCAAGGCATGCGCCTGAAGATATTCAAGGCCCACGTCATGGAGCGCGACATCAGCGTCCCACCGGGTACCATTTTAGAATGCTTTCCCGGCGAGCTGCGTGTGGCTACCGGCAGCTCGGCCCTGGCCATCAGCGAGATCCAGGGTGAATCCGGCAAGCGCCTGCCCATCGACGATTTCTTATGCGGCTGCCGGCTGCCCGACGGCGCCTGCCTGGGATAAATGGCCGTGACCCCATCCGTTTCCCGCCATTCGGACCGCCACCCCAGGCAGATCACCGATCCCAGGGCCGCCGCACTGACCGTTTTGAAACAACTTGGCAATCGCAACACCACCTTAGACCACATTCTGGACACCATCGCCCCCGCCATTGACAAACTTTCCCGCCGCGACCGGGCACTGTTCAATCAACTGGTTTATGGGGTGCTGCGCTGGCGGTTGCGACTGGATGCGGTCATCGACACCCATGCCAACCGACCGCTGAAAAAAATCGCCCCCACCGTTTTAAACATATTGCGCCTGGGTCTGTTCCAGATTCTTTTCATGGACCGCATCCCGTCATCGGCAGCGGTAAATGCATCGGTCAATCTGGTCCGCACCCAACGAGCATCCAGCGCCGCCGGATTCGTCAATGCGGTACTGCGCAGCGCCCTACGCAATCCACAGCGCTTTCGCCTTCCCGATGCCGGCACGTCGCCCGTGGAACACCTGGCCCTGTCCGCAGCCCTCCCCCATTGGCTGGCCGCACGCTGGATTAAGCGCATGGGGTTTGCCTCCGCCGGCCGCCTGTGCGACGCCATCAACACCATTCCGCCCATCAGCCTGCGCTGCAATGGCTTGAAAAACGAGTTGCCGGAGCTGGTGACGGCCCTATCAACCGACGCCCAACGCATCGACCCCATGCCGACGGTGCCCGGCGGGGTCAACCTGATCGGCCCCCGCCGGTCCATCCCCCGCATGCAGGCCTTTGCCGAGGGGCGCTTTGCCGTGCAGGACGGTGCCGCCCAATTGGTGTCCTTTCTGCTGGCGCCCCGGCCGGGGGAACAGGTCTTGGACGCCTGCGCCGGTCTGGGTGGCAAGACCACCCATCTGGCCCAGATCATGCGCAATCAGGGTCGCATCATCGCCCTGGATCACGACAGCCTAAAGCTGACCCGCCTGGAGGCGGCAGCCCGCCGGTTGGGCGTGGCAATTATCGACACCCAGACCGGCGATTTGAACCAACCGCCTGCCCCCCGGGGCCTGCCCCGCTTCGATCGGGTCCTGCTGGACGCCCCCTGCTCGGGTCTGGGGGTGCTGCGCCGCAATCCCGACGCCAAATGGTCGTCCCGCAAAGCGGATATCGCCCGCTGCGCCGACCGGCAGGTGCGCTTTCTGGATGGGTTGGCACCGCTGGTCAAACCCGGGGGAATTCTGGTGTTTGCCGTCTGCAGCATGGAACCGGAGGAAAATGAACAGGTGATTGCGCGTTTTTTGAAAAAGCATGCAAATTTTGCTATAAGCGCAAGCCAGGCGATAGAAGCAGCCAGCGTGCAACCGTTTATCGGCCGAGACCGGTTCTTCAGGACGGCGCCTCACATCAATGACCTGGACGGCTTTTTCGCAGCACGGCTCCGCCGCCGTGACTGACAGGATCAAATGCCATGCCCGTATATGACTACCAAGCCCTCGATCCAAAAGGTAAAACCGTCACCGGCATCATCGATGCCGACGGTGCCCAGGCCGCTCGACAGAAAATTCGCGCCATGGGCAGTTTCCCGGTCAATGTTAAGGAGGTCACCGACGGGGAAAGCAGCGAAACGAGCCGCACCAGTGCCTTTCAGAACCTCTTCAGCCGTGTCACGCCGGCCCACGTCAGCCTGTGGACCCGTCAGCTGGCGACGCTGACGGGCGCCGGCTTTCCGCTGGTCACGGCCCTGGGCACCCTGGTATCCCAAACCAAAACCCACGGCTTCACCAAGATCGCCGCCCGCATCAAGGACTCCATTGTCGAAGGCAATAGCTTTACGTCGGCCCTGACACTCTATCCCTCGGTTTTCTCACCGATTTACATCAATATGGTACGCGCCGGAGAAACGTCGGGCACCCTGGAAATCGTGCTCCAGCGTCTGGCGGATATCATGGAAAAGCAGCAGGAACTCAAGTCACGCATCCAGACCGCCATGGCCTACCCCATCCTGATGACGCTGGTAGGCGCCCTGGTGCTTTTCTTTCTGATGACCTTCGTCGTGCCCAATATCACTACCATTTTCGAAGACATGAACCAGGCATTGCCGCCCCCGACCCGCTTTCTGATCGCCACCAGCGGTTTGTTCAAAAGCTACTGGTGGCTGTTGGTTGTGCTGGCAGTCGCCGCCGTGGTGGCCTTGAAAATCTTTCGCAAGTCGGATCGCGGGCTGGCTGTCACGGACCGTGTCTTGCTGAACCTGCCTGTTTTCGGCTCCCTGCTCAAGAAAATCGCCGTGGCCCGATTTGCCCGGACCCTGGCCTCGCTGCTGGAAAACGGGGTGACCATGCTGCCAGCCCTGGAGATCGTCCGGAATGTGACCGGCAATGTGATTATTTCCAGTTTGATCGACAAGGCTTCCGAGGAGGTGGAACGCGGCCAGGGCCTGGGTGTATCGCTGGCCACCGACCAGGTCTTCCCCGACTTGGCCGTGCAGATGGTCCAGGTGGGCGAGCAAAGCGGCGAATTGGAACCCATGCTCTACAAGATCGCAGATGTCTACGAAAACGAAGTCCAGGCATCCATCATGAGTATGATGGCCATGCTGGAGCCGGTCATGATCCTGGTCATGGCTGCAGTCGTGCTGTTTATCGTGCTATCCATCTGCCTGCCCATTTTCGAAATGAACCAGCTGGTGGGCTAGCAGGGTTGCTGCGCATTGTTGATGGCTCATGGTTGGCGGAACCGTCAGTTTTGAACGTGCCACTTTCAGCTGTCAATGATTACCACTTGGTAATCACCCCCCTGCTTGAATGTTGGCGGCGCTTGAGTTATAGGCGAATAAACGTTCACAGCTATAGGCCCTGCCGTTTGACGCGGCCTTGGATTGGAACCATGGAGGAGAAATGAATCGGAAACAATCAAATACCGCGGGCAACCGCCACGGATTCACGCTGATCGAGCTGATGGTGGTTATCGTCATTTTGGGCATTCTGGCCGGCCTGATCGTCCCGCGGATCATGGGTCGTCCGGAACAGGCCAAACAGCTCAAGGCCAAAATGCAGATCGAGAGTATCTCCACAGCGCTCAAGCTATACAAACTGGATAACGGCAGCTATCCAACCACCCAGCAGGGGCTGCAAGCCCTGGTGGAACCGCCTGCCTCAGGCAACATTCCAAAAAATTGGCGCAAAGGCGGTTATTTAGAAAAGGGCAAGGTCCCCAAAGACCCCTGGGGCAATGATTTCATTTACCTGAGCCCAGGCGTACACGACGACTTTGATCTGATCGCCTACGGTGCCGATGGAACGGCCGGTGGCGAAGAGAAAAACGCGGACATCAACAGCTGGGAAACCGAATAACCCGATGCCATCCGCCACCCGATGGACATTGACGGCAGATGGCAAACGATTCATGGCCGAGGCCGCGGCATGCACACGCTTTTACCGTAGGTAACTGGTCGATATTCAAGGGTTAATAATTTGAGTAGCATGCAGATATCGGGTAAAGTGACCGTTTCCGGATGTCCATCGGACAGACCCATCCGGCCCGCCCCATACCCAGCTTTTTCTTCCGGCGGGACCGCCTTGCCTGCGCCGATATCCAGGCGACATGGCATGCAACCGCTGCTTTTAGCCAACCGCGCGTTCACTTTGGTTGAATTGGTTGTGGTGACCACGCTCATCGGTATCATGCTGGTGGTGGCCATCCCGCGCTTGGGCGGCGGTCTGTTTTCAGACGGCAGTGACGAAACCGCCCGCTGGATCATTGCTGCCGTCCGCCAACTCAAAGAAAAGGCGATCGCCGAACAAAAGACCTATCTGCTCAATGTGTCACCCGACGTTCAGCGGCTCTGGATAACCGACGCAGACATGACCGACACCGATGCGGACGCCGCCCGCGAGGATGGTTACCGCCTGCCCCGTGGCATGCGCATCGACCATGTGGCCTTCACCCGTTCCGAGCGGGTCTCCAGTGGGACCATCCCCATCGGTTTTTACCCCCAAGGCTACTCGGACAAGGCCGTCATCCGCGTGCGAACCGGTGATGGCGAACGCCTGGCCTTTTTCATCGAACCATTTTTGTCCAGGGTCGATCTGGTAAAGGGACCTCAGGGATGGTAAGCCGACCCATTATTGACAGGCGACCCGCCCGCCGCCGCGGCCGAAAGACCGGCCCGCCGAAAGGCGGTTTTACGCTCATGGAGGTGCTGGTGGCCCTATCCGTGGTGGCCATTGCCCTGATGGCCATTTACCGCATGCATTCCCAGACGCTTTTCATGGACACCCGCAGCCGTTTCGATTCGGTAGCGACCATGCTGACCCGTCAGAAACTGGCTGACGTCAACGCCATCGAGTTGTCGGAATTTAACGCCGACGACGGCGATTTCGGCCAAGATCACCCCGGCTACAGCTGGAAGATCCAAACTGAGGCCGCGACATCGGATCTCATCAGGCAGGACGGCCCTGCGCTCAAGCAGATTCGCCTGACGATCAGCCACAATGAGACAGCCGCTGAATTCACCCTTACCACCTACAGGTTGGCCAATGAATAATGCCCAAATGCAGCCACCGACGGCACCCGCATCGGCCGTGGGGTTCACCCTGCTGGAAATTGTGGTCGCCATCTTTATCTTTGCCCTGGTGATTACCATGGTATTCGGTTCCTTTCGGGCGGTTTTTTCCAGTGCCGATGCGGTGGGCGGCGATGTGTCCGTATTCGAAACGGCCCGAACCTGCCTGGGACGCATGGCCAGCGATCTGCAGGCCCTGCATGTATCGCACTATCCCCGTTACACAGCGCCGGAGTTCAATGATCCCGAAGATCCCTATCGTTTGGTGGGAGACACCGTCGACACGGCCGGCAGCAGTTATGGTCGCTTGCGATTCGCCTCCAGATCCCATCTGTCTTTTAACCGAGTCGCCAGGCAAGGGGTGTGCCGCATCGTTTACTACGTGCATCAAGGCAGCGATGATTCGCTGGTGCTGCGGCGCGCCGATCACCTCTACCCGTTTCCCGAATTTGAGCCCAGCGAAGACGATCCCATTTTGTG
>JASFFF010000045.1:0-12731 GCA_050124445.1 Desulfosarcina sp. | reverse complement strand
GCCGTAGGCGCCGGCATGCTCCCTGAAGATGGTCATCAATGCGTCATAATGTTCCCGATTGGCCCAATCACGCTGAAATTCAAGAACCGTGGCCACGGTGGTCATGGGCACGGCGCCAGCCTGGACGATGCGGCGAATGGCCGCGTCATGGGCTGCTTGGGACGTGGCCCCGCAGGCGTCCTCGACAATGTAGATATTATATCCCGCGTCGATCATGTTCAGCGTCGGCCAGGTCACGCACACCTCAGTCCACAGCCCGGCAATGATGATATTCTTGCGGCCCGTGGCCTCAACTGCAGCTCTGAACCCAGGATCATCCCAAGAGTTCATACTTGTACGTTCGACAGGCTGCTGGCCGGGAAACACATCCATCAGCTGCGGCCAGATGTAGCCGCTGAACGATTCGGTCTCCACAGCGGTCAGGATCGAGGGCAGACCAAATTCCTTGGCGCCCTTGGCCAGCATGACCACGTTATTGATCAGTTGCTGGCGATCGATATTGGCTACCCCGAATGTCATCTGGGGCTGGTGGTCGATGAAAACGACAGATGCATTATCAGCGGTGATCAGGCCGCCGTCGGTGTTGGGAAGTATGTTTTTCATGATTATTTCTCCGTTTTTTTAATCGGCCCGCTTTGTTTCCACTGCTACTCAATCTGTTATCAATGGAGGCCGAAGGTGTCAGATCAAAATGTCTTTGGTTAAAGATATATGGCTGGAAAACTATTTCATTTTAAGCTTTGGGCGTGTAGTCCCACTTTTTTCAAAAGCCTCACTAGTTCACTGCGCTCCTTAGTGCTAAGTACATCGAAAATCTTTTCTAAATTGCTGGCATGGTCCTTAAATGCAGCCTTAATTAGTTGGCGACCAGATTTAGTGAGATGTAAGTAGAAACAGCGTCCATCAGAGGGGTCCTGAATTCTCTTTATCAAGCCCCTATCCTCCAGTCGGTTGGCTGCGGCAGTCATGGAACCGCTGGTTAGTAGAATCTTTTCACCGATGGTATTAATCGGTAGTGGTCCTTTGTGTAAAAGGGCTTCCAGTATACCGAAATCGGTCAGATTCAATCCGGTGCCTGCAATACTTTGGCGATCAACGGACTCAATCGCCTTCGTTGACCTGCCAAGAATTAACCTAATGTATGTACCTGATTCTGTCATTTTATAGTCTCCCTTAAATCTTGAAATAAAGATATATCACCAAGCACATCTAACAAGTACGAGCAGATTATTAGCATCGTGATAGCTGGAAACTATCAATACGAATTTGGTGTTTGAACGATCGTTTTTAAAAACGGCCCATACCAACTCTGGGAATGCTGTTCGGTTTTAGCAGGTAGGACGATTGGCAGGTAGAAATGTTAGAATTTGCCTGGTAGCTATTGAGCTTTAGATCTTTTATCACGCGAACCCCGCTGATACCGATTACTGCGACCCATTCCTTCGGTATGACATTGAAAGGAACAAGCGGATTGAACAAGGCAATACCTCTGCAAAACAGGGGTCCAGCACTCTGAACATCAATTTTCTTGGGAAATCACAGACAATGGTTGCTTGAGCACGAACTTGATGAGGGAAGTAAAGGATAGGTCACAGAAGCCTAATCTATCTGGGCTCCTCCAAGCTACAGGTTTCTTACCAGCGGATTTAAGTATCAGGGATCACCCTGAATTTGCATTTAGCAAATGGATCCAGCCATGTTTTATCAATCATCCCGCCCCGCCACTCCTCATCCTGAATCAACTATGTCGCCATATGGGATGATAACAATTGCTTGGAATCTTTGCGGCGGGACGATGGATAAAACACTTATCAGATATCGTAGGCAGCACCTTTCTTGCTGTCATATTTATTCGTCATTCAGATTGATTTGTACCTGCTATTTTTGGATCATGATCCTGTATTTCGAAAAAGTGAAATTCGCTTTACCGTAGGCCTTTATGGCAGCCTGGTTATTCTCATGTACATATAGCCGTAATTCCAAGCCATTTTGTTCTTTCATTTCCGATCTAATCGCATCCAACAGTAAATCCATATACCCTTTTCCACGATATTCCAGTTTGATGTACATACTTTGAATCCACCAATAATATCCAGCACTCCAATCACTCCACTCTTTCAGAGTGGATGCGGTGCCTACTGGTTCATTGTTCTGATTCATCAGCACCCAATACATTGCAATTGAACGGTCCTCAAGTGCCGCTTTGATTCCGTCCCTTAATGTCTTGGTATCCTTTTCGTGCCCCTCAGCTTCTCGTGCTTCTGCTGCGGTGAATTCGACAAGTTGATCCAGATCATTTATTTCAGCTCTTCTAACCTTCAAAGTCACCTCCGATAGCAATCAACTTGCGAATTTTGAAATTGTGAGTGGTTGCGACATACCTCATTTTAGCAGAACCTAAAAAAGCAAGATTCTCTCTCAATCTTGAATCAATAGCCTGGCCGAGCGACAATTTTACCTTTTACGTGTCGCTTTGACAGGTCGTTCAGCGCTTTTGGGATCTCTTCCAGAGATATGACTCTTGAGAGCATGGACGTTATCTTTTCATCTTGGACCAATTCGATCAGCTCCTTTCCCATCTCGGCCAGATCTGCTTGCGCTACTTTGTCACCTGAAAGGTGTGCACCACCCAGTGCACTTTCGTGGATCGAAATGGCACAAGTAAAAGGCTCGATCTGGCCGAAATCAGGCAACCCCGCGACACAGGCAAGATGGCCGCCAAAAGCAAGGCGTTTTATATCTTCGTTAGCTGAAGCGCTATCGATGGTGTTGATGACGATGTCCACCCCTCGACCGTTAGTGATTTCCATGACGCGGGCGGTGACGTCCTCGCTTCGGTAATCGATGGGATGAAGAGCTCCGAGATCTTTTACAGCAGAAAAATTGGCGGCCGAACAAGTTGTTATGATTTTTAAATTTTGGATACGGCCCAACTGAATGGCGAATCCGCCAACGCCACCGGCTCCTCCGTGGACCAGGAGTGCCTGACCTTGTCGGACAGGTATCTTTCGACTTAGAATTTGCCATGCCGTATAGCCCGCACAGGGTATGGCCGCCGCCTCTTCAAAAGTCACATTATCTGGAATCCGTGTAATAATATGTGCTGGTGCAATAGCAAACTCAGCATACCCTCCCGGTTTGGACAAATCACCATGGTAAAAAACACGGTCACCGGGTTTCCATGATGTGATGTTGGTGCCCACACTATCGATCTTACCAGCGACATCCAAGCCTAATATATGAGGCCATTTCCAGGAGGGCCAACCCCATTCGGCAGTTTTATAATCTACTGGATTCAAACCGACAGCCATTACCCTAACGCGGACCTCACCCGGAGCGGGATCCGGCAGAGGCTGTTCTGCAATTTTCAAAGTGTCCGGGCTGCCGGGTTTTTCAAGGACAAGAGCTTTCATTGCTTTTTTCCTTTCAGTGATTTCCCCGCATTCCAGCACTTACCTAAGGGTTGACCCAGTGACCAGTATTGTTTGCTGGCCATGTCGAAGAGCAATGGTTTTAGCTTGGTGATGTCAATATTGCCGTCCAGGATCACACTTTCATCAGCATAGGTTTGAACCAGTTCACCAACAAAGATATCGTGGGTACTAAAATCCAACACATCATGTAGCTTTAACTCCATATTGACCGGACACTGCCGAATCATCGGGGCAGTTTTGAGTTCGCCGTAAAAGATTTCAAACAGGGCGGCTTTGTCCGTTTTCTTTCCGGTCATAATGCCACAGTAATCGGTTTCGACCATCAATCCTTCAGAGGGCAGACAGATGCTGAAGGTCCGATTTTCGTTTATGCCACTGTTGGAATAGTGGCTTTTATGCAGCCCGATGGAGAGATATTGCGGTGTCCCGTGGTTCAAAATACCCACGTGGGCAACCGCAAGAAAATTGGGTTTGTCATTTACCATTGCGCCGACCAAAGTGGTGGGCATGGGATAAAGGGCATTGACCGTTCCGATCGGTTTCATTTGTTTATTCCTCCTTTGATTGACGTTGAAATGTATTCGGATCATAATCATTTAGAGATGGATATCGGATTGGTGTGTCGGTTTGAAATCCTGCAAGACGTTTCCGGTACATATCCAAATAAGATCGCCGATCTTCATCATTCACGTGCGCTGGTGCGTAGGCGATGAAGGGAGGCAGTACATCGAACCCGGTAAAGCGCAGAATGCCGTGGTTGATGGGGAAGAGAATCTGGTGGATATCACCGTTGAGTCCATCGGACCGATACATTGTTTCCGGTCCACCGGTACTTACCGATACCATCGCCCGTCTTCCTTTAAAGGCCCCATTGTCATAGAATTTGCCGCCACCATAGACGCGTCCCATCACCAGAACGCGATCGGCCCAGCCTTTCAGGATGGCCGGCATCCCGAACCACCACAGGGGAAACTGTAAGATGAGACCGTCACAAGCCTCCAATTTTTCGATTTCATTTTTAATATCTGAACTGAAGCCGTCGATCTGCGAAGCATGAATTTCTTCGATCTGCTGTTTGTAATAGCTTGGGTCTTTGGCCGTCAGAAAATTGCGACGGTCAGAGACCGGATCGAAATTCATGGCGTACAGGTCGGAAACCGTCACGGCATCTCCATTAGCGGTAAACCAGTCGACGGCTGTGGCGGTCATGGCGGCATTGAAACTCTTGGGCTCCGGGTGGGCGTGGATAATCAGAATGTTCATCGATATACCTTTCTACAGCGGTGCCTTTCTGCGAGCGATCCCTGGCGTTACAATGGAGTAAATATGATCCATTATGCCAGGAGAGAGGTTAGTAGTTGCTACCATCCTTCTGTTACGAATAGGCTTTATGTTTAATGGTTGCTTGTGCATACAAAATTATTGAGTTAAAAAAATTTACTCCGCGTCGCTGAGTTTTGTACTGGCGTCATCGATCATCGCTGTCAGCGCATCACCGTACTTGAGCCCCAGGATTTTGGCGTAACGCTGGTGGAGGTTTTTCCAAGCGTCGTCGATATCCCCTTGAAGCGCCTGGCCAGCTTCTGTGGAATAAACGCGCGAAAGCTTACCATCGGTCTGCCGCGTAAGGTATCCCTTGTGAACCAGAGCATCGATAAAACGGGTAACCGTGGATGGCGCCAGATGAAGCTGCTCGCAGAGCTCCTTCTGTCCGATGCCGGGATGGTCGTTGACCAGCATCATCAAGAAGGCATGCGAGGGCGAAAGACCGGTGTGCCGAAATTCCTCTTCGGCCATGCGACTGATCACGCGCGCCAGAGTGTTGGCCGTAAAGTAGAGACAGTGATGCAGGATGGTAGCCGTTTGGGACATTTGTTGCCTCGCTATTTTTGTACATACAAATAAAGCATCGTGTATCGATTGTCAACCTGTCTCCAATTGCAAGCCAACGAATCGTTCTGGATTTAGGATAGGTTCCATTCTCTTCAGACTAAACAACATTTCCAATAGCATATCGGCCAGAAAGTTCATGAATCAGACCTTCATGACCATGGCCAAGGGGCTGGACGGTGCGATCGTCAACATGCTTGACCAACGGATGATGGCTAACATTATTGCGGCCGTTGCCATGCCCGGCCGGGATAATTTTTGTATGAACTATCTTAATGGATTTCGATCGAGTGTTTTTGAATAGCTGGATTCAATCTTGAAATGAGAAAATATTATAAAGCACACCGGTTCAGAATAGATCACAAGAACTCAATCTATCTATCCTTACCAATATTCCATGTACCTTGCCAATAGGTTGATTTCAAATCGAATCTCATCAATTCTATATCTTGTGGTCGACCATTATGCCCTTAAGTTCAGATTATAAGAACTAATCTGTGAGCATTTCAGAAAACGCATTTTAAAGATATGTACAGTTCATTAAAACTTTAAGTTCACTGTAAGTTGTTTTATTATCTAAAAATCAAAGTCCTTCCAATGCCTATGAAAAAAATAAATCATAGGCTCAGTTCCACCCTGAAATCTGTAGCTTTCACCACAGGCCTTACCGTCCCTTTTTCGCGGATCAGATCCACAATGCCATAGTTCGAAAGCGTTTTTAGTGTTCTTGAAAGGTTAGATTTCTTTCGACCTGATATCCTTTCAAGCTCCGTCAGAGAGTTTGGATGGCGATCCCTGATGATCCGTAAAAGCTGTTGGTTTTGTCCACTTAATATTTGACCGAGGGATTCCATTGACTCAAACCAAACTTTGGGTTCATCTTTTCGGGGTCTATATTCACCCTTTGCAATTGATATGGTTCGTTTGCGGTATTCATCCTTCGAAAGAATCCCGATTTTCATAACGTTACTTTTCACGGTTTCATTCTCCCATTTGTTCTTCAACAGCTGCCCAGAAGTCAATAAGCAGTTGGTCGGTTGATTCGAATTCGTATGGTGTAACGCTTTCTATCTGGTGTTTGTGATCCCAAGTTACCTTTTGCCCCGAGTATCGTCTTCGACCCTTGGGTTTGATTGCATGTGCATTATCGAATCCGATCACTCGGACATTGTTTCTGTCATGCAAGGTCAACGAATATCTTATCCCATGGGGAATTCGAGTTGATGGTGATACCCGTTTAACCTCGAATTTCACCCAATATCCGGCATCCATCATAAAAATTTCGCCATCCAAATCAAGAAGCGTTTCAAGATTGCCGTAGCCATCCGGGGAATCGTTGTCCATATCTTCCTTAAGTTATCATCCGATGATAATTTGTCAATGGAAGACTTCGATAATTACCGACTGATTTTTTCATTCTCATTGGCACTCACCTCTTGCTCTCTCGACTCACCGGTGTATTCCTTTTTGCTTGCCTGAAATCTGATTGACCACTTCCTTTAAAGCAGCCCGGACCATTTTGGTCCTGTTTTCGAGGGGATGCTTCTCCATAAACCGCACGGACACCGTAAACCGACCCTTGGTTGATCTCCACGTCCACTGGCTGAAAGTATCATTGTTATCTGAATTTTGGATCCCAACTGGTTTGGTCTTACTACGGATATCCCGAACGGTCTTATTCCCATCGGATGCCATCTTCAAAATTTCAATCTGCTTTTCAGGCTTTGTTTCCCGGGAGGCTTGGATCTGAACCTCTTTGGAAAGTTCAGACGTCTGAACCTTCTTTTTGGCCTCATCGGAGAGCCGCTCCAGACCCAGGACCTGACTGACATAGCTTTTTGATTTATTGATCAGTTTGGCGATATCGTTTTGGGTGAATCCGTAGGTCTGAACCAATCGCCGAATGGCTGCGGCCTCTTCCAGGGGCGGGATATCTTCCCGTTGGATGTTGGCAATAAACTGCATGAGAAAGCGGGTCTTGTCATCGGGTTGTTTGATGATACAGGGAAGCTTGTCGAGACCGGCGATCTTGGCGGCCCGATAACGCCGCTCTCCACTGATGATCAGGTAGCAATCTTCATTTTCCGAATATTGGACCGTTAGTGGATCGATGATCCCGCCGATCTGTCGGATGGACCGGGCCAGGGACTCAAGGGTTTCCTGAACAAAGGTTTTTCTGGGTTGATTCGGATCCGGCTGGATACGCTGGATCGCAATCAACCTTGCCGCCCGGATCGGGCGGGTATCTGCCCGATCGCCGCTCTTCACAGCTGTATCCAAAGTCGGAGGGACCAGGAAGCTGGATCGATCCCGGGCATTTTGGGAAAAGTCCTTAGCCATACATAACCTTTCTGCCAAGCTGGCGAAACGCTTCGGCATGCTCGCTATTGGGAGAAAGCACGGTAACAGGTTTTCCCAAGGTGACGGCTTCCACATACACTACGGCGTCTTTCAGTACCTGATCAAACACCCGCTTGCCCAGGTGGTTTTGGATCATGGCCTTGAAATCCTGTTCGATACGTCGGCGGCCATCGTATCTATTGATCAGGTAACCCAAAATCTCCAGCCGGGGATTGGCCCGCTTTTTCACCTTGTGGATCAAGGCGTGGACATACCCCGTTCCTTTGACACTGTAATCCTGGGCCTCTAAGGGGATGATCAGACCTTGAACCGCCGTTAATACCGACCATGTGGCCATCCCTAGATTGGGAGGAGAATCAATAATGACCACATCGTATTGACCATTGATCTCATCGAGCTTGTCAGCCAGATAATAGTGAGCGTCCCGCTCGGATTGAAGCTCGCTTTCCAGTTTGGCCAGACTCAAATTGGAAGGAACGATCTTGATGTTGGCATATTGAGTCCGATGAACGGCCGCTTCGATGGATACCCCATCATCGCGGATCACATCCGTGACCACCAACGGCAGGTTGTGGATATCCGGCAAAAAGGAGGAACTTAAGGATCCTTGCTGATCCATGTCCACCAGGAGCACTTTCAGATCCATCTCGGCCAGGGCTCCAGCCAGACATAGGGTGATGGTTGTTTTGCCCACACCGCCCTTATTGTTGCAGATACCGATCTTTTTCATGGAAATTTCCTTGTTGAGCGGATCCTATTTAAACCGCCTTGGAGATAATGTCGGGGTATTCCACCTTCAACCTGGACGGTTTGACCATTTCGGTCTTTCCCTTGTAGCGCCCATTGATTCCAAAAAGATAGAAGATGCGTTTTTTCAAATTGAGTACATCTTCCGGAAGCACGGCCGCTTCCTCCGCACAGCGCATGGTGATTCCCCCGCCCAGCTGAAGAAAGGGGTCGTATTTCCTTCGGGTGCCCGAGGATTCACTCACATATCTGGCCGTCAGGGGGTCGTTGACCCGCATAAAGATCTTGGTGTTCAGGTTGTCCAGGATCTTGCGGCCCATCTGCTCGCCGATGGCCGCAGTGATATCGGCCAGCGATTGGGTAAACACACTCACCATGGCGCCGGCACCGCCGGCCTTGTTGAACAGATCCTCGATTCCGATGTAGCAGGCATTGGAAAACTCATCGATGTAGATGGCCAGCGGTGGTTCGATCTTTTGCCCCGATGCAAAGCGCCGGCCGATGAAGCTTTGAATCATGGAGATCAGAATCCGGGCCATCATGTCGCTGACCTTGCCGGAGAGCATGCTGCCGGTCTGAACCACCAGGATGACCCGTTGTCCGTTTTCCAGTCGCTTGACGAAGCGATTGGATCGGGCCCGGCCGATGATTCTACCCATATTGCCAATGGATAGGGCGGTAAGGACCGTTCGCAGGGATGAGGTCACCTTACCGAAAAATTCTTCCTTGGCCTGCAGGATCTTATTGGCAATATGAATGATCTCCCGGGGACCGGGATCGTTGATTTTGGTTAGCGCAGCCATCAGATCCTCGATCTCTTCGGCCCCGCAGCGTCTGCTGATTTGTGCGAAGTTGATGGATAGATCGGGAGCCGTCTTCTCTTTCAGTGCCAGCAGGCCCAGAACAATCACGAGCGTGGTTTCATAGGCCACATTATGAAAATAGGCGTCCTTGGCCTGGACGCCTGCGACCACATGATTGACGATCTCTTCTGGACTGAAATAGTAGGCCAGGGGATTGATGGTTGCCGAAAACTCAGGGTAAATGGGGTTGATCAGGCATAGCTCGTCTGCTCTATCGTTATCGTAGGCAATCTGTACGATTTTGGAAAACAGCTCCAGGTCGCCTTTGGGATCGACCACGACAACACTATTGCCCTTGGCGATGTCCTGGGCCACCATGTGTTCGATCAGCTTGGATTTACCGATACGGGTCGTCCCGAAACACCCGATGTGTCCGATCCGGTCCATATCGGGGATTTCGATCCTGCGGATGGCCCCTTTAAGATCGTTCAGGGGGACGCCCCGTCCAATAGTGGTGGCAGGCTTGCGTGACCAGAACATTATTCCATCCAAAAGCGCTGTGCGTGTTTGCGCCGGTAACCCCGGTAAAGAGACACCAGCCAGATGGTGAAAAACGGCGTCAACACCGCACCAATGAAAATGGCCAGAATGCGAAAAGCGGTAATCAAAAGGTGCTGCTTCATATTGCTGATGGTCAGGAAAACGCCGTTGCCGAAACCATAATGAATCTTTGCCAGGGCACTTCCCAGACCATGGGCAATGACGGCGTTGTAATGATATAGGGCGATGAGCAAAACGAAAATGATGATCGCCTTGATGATCAGGCTGAACATGCGACCCACCAATAGCGCATCGACGGCCCGTTTGGCGATTTTACCGATCCGGTATCGGCTTAGATAGGAGCAGAGCACCACGGCAATGATAATGGGCAAAAGGTTCAAGATCCAAAGGAAGGTGCGGGATCGAGCCAGCGGGAAGTGGACGGCGGCCAGCTCCATAAGGTAGTCACTGTGGGTAAGCGGCATGATGATGGCCAAAAGGACGGTAAACACCATGCCTTCGATGAAGCCGTTGCCAAATCCGATGCTGAAAAAGTTCAGTTCCCCGCGAAGGGTGAGAAAATCCTCGGGAATTTCATAATCCGTTCTTTCCATGACGGCAAATTGTTGAATCTGAGAAATGGCATCGATGATATTTTTGAAATAGGTACGCGTACCGGTATCGCTACTACTTCCCATGGGAACCGCGTTAACCGTTTCGTCCTTTGCCATTTCTGCCATCCAAGACACACGGAGGGGGTGGGGGAAATCAATACGGCCAGTAGGCCACCACCCACTTTTTTAAAAAGGGAATCGCCACGGTAACGGCAATAACGATGAATGCGATGATAATATTTCGGTCAATGACCGCGAAGATCATCCCGGCTAAGAAAACAGCGCCTGTTGCCATCAGCGTCGGGTCGAACCCCGGATACCGCCGTCTGATCTCAATTTGGTAATAGAACCCGGCCATCAGAATCATTATAACGATAAAGCCGGTTGCGGCTTTTAAAATATATGCGGTCATGGTTTATGCTTTTTGATGGGCTTCATGCTTTTAAGACGACGGCCGGTTTCGTCGACGGGGCTGATGCTCACCGATTTTTTAATTTCCAGATAGGGATGTGAGTAGAGGTAGATTTTCGTGGGCAACCCCTGATCGAACCGCATCACATACTTGCCGCTCTCCAATCCGCGATCCGATTTGAAAAAGTCGATAACGGCCTGGGGATCCAAAAGCTCGAGATTTTTTTCCTTGCGTTGATCGTTTAATACCTTAGCAATCGTGTCTATGGTGTAGTATGCCCTGCCATTGTATTGGAACGCCGAGGTGCGGCTGGCGTCTAAATGCGCTTTCAGGATGGAAAAAAAACCATTTGTATCAAACCATAAATCGCTTCCATTGGCCGAATTATTCATTATACGATCTAAATCGGGGGTTGTTTCTCCATCTCTCGAATCGACCCCCACTGGGGATTTACTATTCGAATGCCCATGATGTTCAGTATCGATTTCATAATCTACGACTTGGCTGTCGACAGCGATACCTTCGTCGGGACCACGCCACAAAGGCGCCAAATCCGCGATGGGTATGGTTCGGACACCTGAGGATATTGACTTTTTCTTCCTTGAGAAAAATCCAAACATATCGTTATTGTATTTTATGATTCTGTTTGGGGTGGACTGTTCAGCGACGCTTGCTCTTTATTCTTCTTCATGGATTTGTAGGTGCGTGACGGACGATAGTCGATACTCACCTTGGAACCAATGAATTGCAGGTGATCTTCGAGACTGAAAATGATTTTATAGTATTCATCCATATATCGGGTGAAATCTTCGATATTGATCGAACGCATCAATTCGTCTCTGAGCCTACTGATGATGATGTCTCCCTGGCGGGTGATGTCGGCCATCATGTAGGTGTCCGAGGTGTTGGCCATGATGACCCGGGATCGAGGATGTTTAGCCATTTCGACAAAAAAGTCTCTTCCCTTTGCCGGTCCATCCTTGGCACTTTTTTTCGTTTCAGTCATCGTATGCTCCTTTTTCTCAAGGATAAAATTGCAGGTATTCTCCTGCCAATGATTGGCGAATCTCCTTGGATAGAAACCAGCCCCACCGATAGCGGGGGGCCGTGGTCCGAATCCACGATTTGACACCCGGCAGGCGTCGATAACAACGGAATTTGTACCTTGGAAATTTATTGGTTAATACAAATTCCGGAAGTTTTTTGGACCTGCGGGATAGATGGATACCGACATTTTCTCTTTCCATCCGAACCCGCTTAACGTGAAATAAGTGGGTTTCACCGAGCGTATAGCGTTCGCTTTTGATTCCATCCCTGATGTTCAATCTGCCTGTTGCGCCTTTCAAACTGATCTTGAAATGGCTTTGGTGCATTTCGGTGATGGTTCCTGTCACGACGTTGCGCTCAAGGGGTTTCCATTTGATATACGATTCCAGTGCATCCTGCTCCGCCAAGAAGCGCTCTAAGATGGGCCGGGCCAGGTGTTTGATCTGGGGCGGTAATTGTTTCAGCGGGATCGAAATGGGCATATCTTTCGAGCCACAGGACTCAACATGGCCATTGAACCGCGCGATCCATTTTTCATGGACAGCGGGGTCAAAAAGGATGCAGGCGCTTTGGGTGTCCAGATTGACAATACAATCGCTTACCTGAAAATACTCGATTATGGCGGATTCGATGGCCTGATAGGCCGCACGTTCTGCCACTTCGTTCAGATGGATGGATGGCTGATTCATAATATCGTCAATCTTTCTGTCCCGGATGAGCCGGAATGGGTTCCACCTGACGGATCAACACAATAGGCTCGCTGTATGCGCCACACTCCTCGGCGTAAACTTGGCCGCTGATGGTATTTTCACCGTCGTATTCACCATAGATACTCATAAAGATATAGCTTTGTTGATTGTCATCATAGCCGCGGCATAGAATC
>JASFFF010000044.1:0-12869 GCA_050124445.1 Desulfosarcina sp. | reverse complement strand
TTATCTGCTCACCGAGCACAATGAGCAGAGCGATTCGAGCTACACGGATGAATTTAAGGCGCTGGTTCGACGATACGACCTCGATGAGCCCGGGCGCAGACGATTCCCCTCTGTCCGCCAGGCCATCAGTCAACCGGTGGATGACAGTTCACCGGTGCTCACCTACGACGCATCCAAGTGTATCAAATGCTTCCGCTGTATCAAGGCCTGCGATGAGGTTCAGGGCAAAAACGTGCTTTCCATGGCTTATCGGGGGATTCAATCCAGCATTGTGGCCGGATTCGGCAGATGGGGCAAGTCGGAGTGTGACGGCTGTGGGGAATGCATCCAGCTGTGCCCGACGGGGGCGATCGTGGAAAAGCCCCACCGGAATCTTCTCGTTTCACAAGCCCCGGACAATCATGTCATCTCTCTTTGCCCTTACTGCGGGGTCGGCTGCCAGATCGAAATGGCGGTTAAAGACAACCGGATTGTGCGCGTCAATGGCGTGGAGGGCGTCAAACCCAATGATGGCCGGCTGTGCGTCAAAGGGCGCTTCGGCTTTGACTATGTTGCCAGCCAGGATCGCTTGACCCAGCCGCTGATAAAGCGTGGGGACAGGTTTCATGCGGCCGGGTGGGACGAGGCCTTGGACCTGATCGCCGCCAGGTTCAAGGATATCAAAAAAACCAACGGCAGTGATGCCCTGGCGGGATATGCATCGGCCAAGGCGACTAACGAGGATAATTATCTTTTTCAGAAACTGGTCCGTACCGCGTTTGGCAGCAACCATGTGGATTACTGCACGCGGCTGTGCCATGCCTCCACGGTCACGGCAATGCTGCGTGCGCTGGGATCCGGTGCCGGCTCCAATTCGATAGAGGATTACGAAACAGCCGATTGCATACTGGTAACCGGCAACAACATGGTCGAAACCCATCCGGTCACGGCCACGTTCGTCAAGCGCGGCGTTGCCGCCGGCGGCAAATTGATCGTCATCGATCCCCGATGGACGCCCCTGGTGAAGGTTGCCCATGTCTGGCTGCAACCCAAGCTGGGAACCGATATCGCGCTGCTCAACGGTCTCATGAACATCATTGTCCGCGAAGGGTTGGTCGATGCAGATTTCATCATCCATCGGGTAGAGCGGGGCATGGCTGCCCTTGAAGACCTCAAGGCCGTTGTCGCCGACTATGCGCCTGAAACCGTAGAGGCCATCACGGGCGTCGCCCAAGGCAAACTGCTCACCGCCGCCCGCCTGTTCGCACGGGCAGATAAAGCCCTGATTGCCACCGGCATGGGCTGCAGCCAGCAGGTGACCGGCACCCATCTGGTATTTTCGCTGATCAATATGTGCTTGATCAGCGGAAAACTCGGCAAAATCGGATCCGGTCTGAATCCCCCGCGCGGTCAAAACAATGTCCAGGGTGCCTCGGATGTCGGCTGCCTGCCCATGTCTTACCCCGGCTACATCCCGGTTGGCGACGACGACAACCGTGCCAGGGTGGCGGCGCTGTGGGATGTCCCTTACGCGTCACTGTCCGCCGAAGCCGGGCTGACCACCGTTGAGATCATTCAGGCGGCCCATGCCGGCAAGATAAAGGGGATGTATATCATGGGTGAGAATCCGATGCTGAGCGATCCCAACTTGAATCATACCCGTGAAGCCATCCAGCAATTGGAATTTCTCGTGGTTCAGGATATATTCCCGACCGAGACCACGGCCTATGCCGATGTTATTTTGCCCGGGACGGCCTTTGCCGAAAAAAACGGTACCTTTGTCAACAGCGACAGGCGGGTGAGCCGGGTGAGAAAAGCGGTGGCCCCGCCCGGAGAGGCCCGGCAGGATTGGAGAATAATCTGGGAAATCGCCCAACGCATGGGCTATCCCATGCCGGCTTACATGAATGAAGCCGAGATCTTTGACGAAATTGCGGCGGTGGCGCCCTTCATGGCCGGTATCGCCTACGACCGCATCGAGCACGAAGGCATTCAATGGCCCTGCCCGACCAGGGACCATCCAGGTTCTGCCACCTTGTTTCTGGACCGGTTTAATACGGACAGCGGCCGGGCGATTCTGCATCCGGTAGCATACGTGCCCCAGACGGAAACCAGCAATGTCGATTATCCATTTTTACTCAATACCGGCCGGATTCTGTACCATTACCACACCTGCACCATGTCCCGGCGCAACCAGGTGCTGACCGACTATGCCAACCGGTCCTATGTATTGATGCACCCCGAGGATGTCAGCCAGCTGGGCCTGAAAGATGGGTCTCGGGTCAAGATCGCCTCCAGGCAAGGGGAGATCGTGGCACGGCTGAGGGCCTCCAACCACGTGCGGCCGGGTGAACTGTTCATGCCCTTTCACTACAGTGAATCGCCGGTGAACACGCTGACCCGCGACGAGCTGGATCCGGATTCGAAAATCGCACCCTTTAAACTGACGGCCTGCAGGGTGACCACGTTTTAAATGGGTATCAGGGCCGGGCACAATTTAAACGGCTTTGCTAAATTCCAATTTCTGCCTCGGCAGCGTAAAAATAAATCTGCTACCGCACCCAAGACCCTCGCTCTCGGCCCAAATTTTCCCGCCGTGTAACTTTACCAGGCGCCTCGTCAGCGGCAATCCCAAACCGGTTCCTGGATATAGCCGTGAATAGGAGCTGTCGATTTGTTGAAACGAATCGAAGATGCGCTCAAGATCAGCTGCTTCAAGGCCAATGCCGGTATCACTCACACAAATCTCGAGTGTGACGCGTGCTGATGATTGCCGACTATCTCAGATCTAATCGATTAAATTGATACCCGAGGCATGGTTTGTGGTCATATGGCTTTGTTTAGCATTCCTGAATGACAACAATTAACCCCCGAAAAGGGGGTAATACGGGGGGGCAGGGACACGGTGAATCTGGCTTTCAGTAGCAGCGGGTCACAGGTGTCGGGTGTCAGGTTTCAGGAGAAATATAAATTTTAAGAAATATATCTTGATAATCTTAAGTTGACATGCTGAATTTCAAGGAATATTATGCAGCCATGATTCCCAGGCCAGAACCCATCCGCCAAATCGACGCTTCGTTTCGAGTCCACCCGGTTACCGCCCTGCTTGGACCGCGCCAGTGCGGTAAAACCACCCTGGCACGATTTATCGCCGCACAAGAACCGGCCGTGGTCTTTGATCTGGAAAATCCAGTTGATGTTCAGCGCCTGTCCGCCCCCATGCAAGCGTTGAAGGATCTCTCCGGCCTGGTAATTATAGACGAGGTACAACGAAAACCAATGCTGTTCGAACTGCTTCGCGTACTTGTGGATAGACCTGAACAACGCACACGGTTCCTTTTGTTGGGATCGGCATCGCCCCATTTGGTCAAGGGTGTTTCGGAGTCGCTGGCCGGCCGAATCGGATTCGTGGATTTGGGCGGTTTTCAGCTCTGGGAAGTGGGGCGAAAGCATCGGGATCGGTTATGGATCAGGGGCGGTCTGCCAAGGACCTTTCTCGCTGATTCTGAGTCTGACAGTTTTCAATGGCGTGAGAACTTTATTCGGACGTTTCTTGAAAGAGACATCCCCCAGCTGGGCATCACCATTGCCGCCGAAACCCTTCGCCGATTCTGGACAATGGTGGCCCATTATCATGGGCAGGTGTGGAATGCGGCGGAGTTTGCCCGTTCGCTGGGTACGGCTGAAAATACGGCGCGGCGCTATCTCGATATTCTCGCCGGCGCTTTCATGGTACGGGTGTTACCGCCCTGGTTTGAAAACCTTAAAAAACGACAGGTCAAAGCGCCCAAAATTTACATCCGTGACAGCGGTCTGTTTCACAGCCTCTTGCAGCTTCCGACGTTGACCGACCTGCAGGGACACCCCAAAATTGGGGCCTCATGGGAGGGTTTTGCACTGGAGCAGGTTATCGGTGCCTTTCAGACCAGAGATGCCTATTTTTGGGCAACCCATGCCGGTGCCGAACTTGATCTCATGATCACCGTTGCCGGGAAACGGCATGGGTTCGAATTTAAATACGCAGATGCGCCCGGTCGCAATCGATCCATGCACATTGCCATTGGAGATCTGGGACTGGAGCATCTGTGGGTCGTCTATCCCGGTGAGCAGAAATACGCGCTGAATGAGGATATTACCGTGATCCCACTGGATCTGATCTCAAAACTTGTGGAAACTGAGCTTGACGTTAAAAAAAATAATGCTACTTGAATACGGAATACTTCCTTTGAGCGCCTGAGCGCGGCGTGATTTTTTAACAATTGTAAAACTTCTAAGGTTTCATACGAACCAAATCTGTGAATAATACTAGGTGTTTTTGTTTTGGATTGTGATATTGTGATTTGGTGCTTGTTTGAAATTTGATTACTGGGATTTGTAGTTTTCAATTCAGTGTTGCCCCGTCAAAAAAAGATTGAGTACAAATGATGTGAAGCCAGAGATGCAGTTCAATACGAGGAAAAGAGAGAAAAGCTTGATATGAAGAATTGGAGTGATGGAATAAATAAATGGTCATAACAGACCCTTTTCAATTCCGAAAACATTCAACATTACAAATACAAAAAGGGCTGATACCTCGAGAGGCTACAGCCCTTTATTTTGGTATATTCAATTTAATGTGATTAGGGGGGTCGATTTTGGCAGCAGCGGGCATTCCTCAATAAAAAACCATCTTTGGCTGCCGAATTGCTCCCTTGGCTTTAAACTGCCAGGCGATCAGTTGATCTCAAATTCAGCCCGGCGATTCTGGGCCCAGGAGGCCTCGTTTTTCCCGATGGCAACGGGCCGTGTTTTTCCATAACTCACCGCAGCCAGCCGATGGGCTGGGATCCCATTATCGAGAAGGAACTGTCTAACGGCTTCCGCGCGCCGTTCCCCCAGCGCCATATTGTAGGCATCCGTTCCCCGCTCATCGCAATGCCCCTGAACCGTGACGCTCAGGCCGGGATTAATGCGCAAATACTCAGCCATGCTTTTCAATATCGACGGGGCCTGATCCGGCAGCGCCGCGCTGTCGTATCCAAAATAAATCCTCTTGTTAACAATGGCGGTTTCAGTCGCTGCCGGGGCAGTTTCCATAGCCTCCGGTTCGGCCTGCTCGGCTGTCACCTCGGGAGCTTCGGTTGCTACAGGAGCTTTCGGTTGGCCAGTCGTTTCCGCTTGTGACCGAGTCGTTTGTTTGGCACACGAAGTCGTCAATAGTGCCACCGTTGCAATCATCATTAGCGTAAGGACCAATATCGACTTTCTTTTCATTTTTCTCTCCTTTTGGTTCGAGTTGACAGATCGTTCAATGTTGCCATGTCTACTTTTACGGTAAGCGATTCATACCGGGGATCCAGCCAAAATGAGGCATCGGTCACTTTTTAGACGGTCCCGTACAAAGCCTGATATCTGCGATTCGCTTGTTTCCCGTTACTGCTGATATGTACTAGTGGAATCGTTTGGTGTATCGCTGGAAAAGGCCTGTTTGGTATCCATTTTCCGCCTTTGGAAAGTGGAGATGCTGTTGAGGGCCTTTACAGATGCCATTTCCAGGCTGTCCACGATCTGACCTGTCGT
Source organism: Desulfosarcina sp. (assembly GCA_050124445.1). Classification (GTDB taxonomy): domain Bacteria; phylum Desulfobacterota; class Desulfobacteria; order Desulfobacterales; family Desulfosarcinaceae; genus Desulfosarcina. Next base: position 7,331 of record JASFFF010000044.1, on the reverse strand, counting down.
TGAAGTCAGCTTGGCATGAAACAGCAGTAGCGGGATGGCAGACATCAGACCGAAGGCTGTGGTGTTCATGGCCACCGAGATGCTGGCCGACAGAAGATCGGCTTTCTCGGCAGGGTTCGCATTGGCCACCGCGGTGAAGGCCTCGATCAACCCCATGATGGTCCCCAGCAACCCCAGCAATGTGGCAATATTAGAGAGCAGGGCCACATATGGCGTGCGCGCTTCCAGCTGGGGAATAATTTCCATCATGCTCTCTTCCATGGCAATTTCGATGTCCTCACGACGCCGGACCGTGCCTTGTCGCGCCAGCCCCATGCCCAACATCTGAGCGATGGTGGACTTGTCCTTGCTGACGACAGAAGTCACCTTTTCGAACTCTCCTTTGACGAGCATCGGATAGAGCCGATTCCACATTTTGCGGTTCACACTGCGGATGCTGGTCAAGCGAAACCAACGCTCCAGAGCGATGGCCAGGCCAACGGCAAACACAAACAATATAGGATACATGAACATCCCACCCTTGTAAAAAAACGCCAGCATTGAATTGAATCCCATTGCTTTCCTCCTGAAATCTGACGATCAATAAATCCACTATCTTGAGGTTGCATCGATCCTGTTGACGATCCTAACCAGCAGGCAAAAAGTCGATCGGGTACAGGATGGTCAGGGTCAGCACGCCTTCCTTGAAGCCGAAGTTGAACCTTTTGATGCGCGCGACAATTCTTTTGACCAGTTCCGGTGAAGCCAGATCGGTAGACTCCACCTTACATAACGAAACGGATCCGTTTTCTTCGATACGGATGCGCAGCAATATTTTTCCACGCAGGGTTGGGTCCTTGCGCAATTCTTTGTTGTAGATCCGATACAGCGTCGCTTTGTAGCGGTCGAATACGATCTGGATCTCTTCATCCGTGCGGCCGGGTCCCGGTCCATCGCTGAGCGGCCGGTCCGATTCCTCCAGATCCGAAATGGCACTGGCCACCTGGGCGAAGCCGGCGCCGGTGCCGCTGGCGCCACCTTTGCCGATGCCGGTGCCGCCGAGGCCGTTGCCCTTGCCGCTGCCCACATTGCGGCTGACCCGGGCGTTGCGGATGCCCCCGCTGGAGCCGCCTTTGGCCTGGATGGCCACCAGGGAACGCTGGGCCACCGCCTGGCCGGCGACACGCGGGCTCGCCTTGCTGATCCGGGCCTCGGTGCCGAGTTTGGCGATGGGTGTTTCGTCCATCAGGTCGGCAAAGGACTGCTTGAAGGCCAGGACGCCGGTACGCTCCGCGCGTCGGCGGGCCGCTTTTTTGTCACCGCCGGGCTTCTTGCTGGCCACCGCCTTTTTGGGTATCTTTTCCGGTTTGGCGTCCTTTTTGGGTTTCTCCGGTTTGGACTTGGTGATCTCCTCGGGCTTGGGCGCCTCCTCTTTGGGCTGCGGCTTCGGTTTGGGCGGCGGCGCCGGAATAGGCGGCTCATTTTTTACCAGCTTGGCCAGGCGCTCCGGTATCTCGACCACTTCGACCGAGCGATCGGGCACCGGCACCGTAATCCACCGCACCACAGACCCCAGGACAAAACAGACCAGCAGGGCCACCACGACGGCTCGCCGGAAACGCCGCTCGCTTTCGGCCTCCTTGGTCCAAGGCATGATCATCTTGCGGAAGGGAATTTCCGAGATTTCACGCTCGATGATGAACTCTTCCTTGCGGCGCTGCTCGCGCTCGTGGGCTTGGTCGACCTCGTCGTAGAGGAAATCCAACTCGTCCCTCCGACGGTCGATTTCCTCCTGGAGTGTTGCCTGCTTTTCCAGGACGCCGCTAATCCGCTCTTCAAACCGGGAAATCCGCGCGCGGACCTTCTTCAGATGCCCGTCGGCAACATCCAGCGCAACGATCCCCTTCCAGAACAGCTCGCCGGCCTTGTGTTCCTCCAGCTTGTCCAGCGCGTCGCAGACCTGTGTCAGGGCCTCCACCCGCTGTCGGACCGTAGCGTGCTTTTCCAGCTCTACTTGGACAGCGCCCATCTGTGCCTCGAGCGTCTCAAGCTGGGCTTGAGTTTCCTCAATTTGCGCGTTCAGGGGCGCCAATTCTTCTGCTAATAAGGATGGTTTCACGGCATTTCCTAGCTATGGCCGTTCTTCTGGGTAACGGCTAGGGAGATCTTTCCGTACCCGGAGCCGGTGCAGGTTGACATTATTTTCTTGAGCGCCCGAAAAGGTATTGTTTTATCCGCCAGGATCGTGATCTCTTTGCGCTCGACAGTGGTCTTGGTGGTAATACCGATGATGTTGCGTTCGAGCTGCTTCAGGCGTTGGGTGATTTCATCCACTGTATCCGCCTGGAGATTCAGCAAATCAACCGTTTTGATCACGGCGGCACCCTGAACGACCACCACCTCGGGACTCACCAGGATCACGATGGTTACCCGGGGCTTGGCCTCCACCACGGACTCGGGCAGTTTGATCTGCTTGGGCGCTTCAATGGCCTCTCCGCCGGCGGAGTGGAAGAGCAGAAAAAACACCAGGATGGTGAACACATCCATCAGGGATGTCAGCGGCAGGTTGGGCACCTTTTTCTTGTTGCGCCCCATTCGTCTCAAGCGTCGGTTGTTTCTCATGGCGCATCTCCTATGGATATGTCGGGAAAGAGTACGACTCTTTGAGCCGATTCACTGGTTGGTTCACTTCCTTCCACCGCGGCCCCTTCCCCATGGGCTCCGTCGTTCTTCAGCTCGGTGCCACGCACCGCGTCCATGATGCGGATCAGGTAGTCATATTCGATATCCGGCTCCATCAGGACGGTGGCGTCTTCTTTCTCCGGAAACCGGGCCTTGAGGCGCATCAGCATCTGGGTGAGCATCTCCATGTCGTACTCGCCGTCCTTTTTGGGGATGGCCGCCTCCACGGCGTTGCCGTTGGCGATCTCGAAGCCCGCCTCCCGCACGATGACCTCGATTGAAAAATTGGGTTTGTTGATTGCGGCGCCTCCGGCGCTGGTGGGAACACTCATCTCCATGATCGTCACCCGCGAGAAGACGGCGCTGATGAGCAAAAACGGGATGAGCACCACCATCAGGTTGAGAAAGGTGGTGATGTTCAATTCCGGTGTTTCCACCATGCGTTTTTTAAATCGGTGTCGTCTGCTCATGATGCTTCCGTATCGAATTGGCGTTTGGCAAAGTTGGAGATGGTGTTCAATGCTTTGATCGACGCCATCTCCAGGCCGTCAATGATCTGTCCGGTTGTCGATGTCAGCTTGGCGTGCATCAGCAGCAGCGGAATGGCCGCCATCAAACCGAATGCCGTGGTGTTCATGGCCACCGAAATACTGGCCGACAGCAGGTCGGCCTTCTCCGCCGGGTTGGCGTTGGCCACGGCTGTGAAGGCTTCGATCAGGCCCATGATGGTTCCCAGCAGTCCCAGCAACGTGGCGATGTTCGAGAGCAAGGCCACGTATGGCGTGCGCTTTTCCAGCTGGGGAATGATCTCCATCATGCTCTCTTCCATGGCGATCTCGATGTCTTCACGGCGCCGCACCGCGCCCTGGCGGGCCAGTCCCATGCCCAGCATCTGCGCCACGCGAGACTTGTCCTTGTTGACCATTTGGCGCGCCTTTTCGAACTCGCCTTTGGTCAGCACCGGCTTCAGTTTTTTCCACATGCTGGTGTTGGCGATTTGAATGCGATTCAAGTGGATATAGCGCTCGATCGATATGGCCAACCCAATGGCAAACACGAGCAGAATCGGGTACATGAACGTTCCGCCCTTTTGAAAAAAGGCCACCATTGTATAAAAACCCATTATGATCCTCCTAAGCTGAACATCTTATTGGTTTCCTGTAACATCCGCCGATGGCGGTATCGTCTCCGTGACACGACCGATCCGCCTTTTTACGACGGATGCTACTCGGCCGTGCTGACCTTGTAAAAATCCAACTGCCGCTTGAAAACGTCCCGGTCCACCGGCATGTCCCTGTCGTTGAGCATGGCGTTCAGGTTTGTCTCCACGCCGATCTCGGAACTCTTCCAGGGAACGATGTACAGCGACTTGGGCGCTTCGTCGTTGCCCACAATGGACATACCGGACAGCTCCTTGGCATTGGGGTCCACCTTTTTCGCGGCCTGCTTCTCCGCGTCCTGGGCCAGGGCCGTGCCGGACAGAAGCAGCACCAGACACACCGCGACAATGCACCGCCTGCGAGCGCCGCCCATGAAGCCCCGGATCCATTTCAAGCAGCAATCCTGAACCCTGGACCCTGAACGATGAACCCAGAACCCATAACCTTGAACCTTGAACCCAGAACCCTGAACCTCGAAACTTGAACCCATCACTTCACTCCCATGCGGTTGCGCAAATCCGCAATCCAGGTTTTTGCCTGCTTGTCATCGGGCTGGGCCTCGCTGTACTGCTCGTAGTGCTTTAGGGCACAGGCCAGATCGTTCAAATAGAGATCGCAGAGAATGCCCAGGTTTTTTTGCGCCGGGTAGTACGTGGGGCATTTGGCCAGGGCCTGTTCATACAGGGCGCGGGCCTCGTCGAAACGCCCGGCTTTGCGGCACAGCAGGCCGAACGCGTTGCTGGCCACCGGGTGGCCGGGCACCAGATCCAGCGCCTTTTTGAATTGGGCTTCGGCCTTGTCGGCTTTGCCGGTGCGCTGATAGGCAATGCCGAGATTGATATAGGGCGCCGACACGTTGGGCGATGTGTCTATCACCGATTCCAGGAGACCGATGGCCCCCTTGTCATCCCCGGCATTAAGCAGGGTCACGGCGCGGTCGAAACGCCTTCGTGCGTCCGGACTCATGTCGGGCACCTCCTCGATGACGAAACCTTGCGGCTCTGGCACGGGTGCTTGTGCGGGCACCTCTGCTGCGGCTTCTTTGGCGGCCGGCGGGACCGGTTCGGCTGGCGGCTCCGGCTTCACGCTTCCACCGGTCACACATCCGGAAAGGACCGTTGACATCAGGGCCAGCATCAGCCACCCGATGCAGGATCGTTTCGTCAACCAGCGCCGTGGGTTGAACCTCATTTGCCGTACTCCCGCGTTGATTGTTCTCATTGTTGGGTCACCTTCGTTGCACCTTCGGGGTCGGCGCCCGCGTCCTCTGCGTAAGCCTTGACTGCATTGACCGGTGCTGCCACAGCCGCATGTCCCGAAGCGGTGTTCATGTTGGCGGTCCCCCCCGGGGCATTCTGCGCCGGCTGGGCCACAGGTACCGGCCGGACTGCTTGAAAGGCAAAACGTTCCAGGGAGCTGACGACGCTGCCAGGCGCCTCGGTCCTGGCGTAGCGGGCCGGCATGAACTCAGCCAGTTTTTGCAGGCTCTTGTCAATCCAGGCGTTGTAAACGCCCTGGCCGATGAGTCTGAGATTGCTCTCATGCACCTCGATGCCTTTATCCTCAAAGGGATACGCCTGTTCTTCAAGGGCCAGTTCATACTGTTCAAGTTCCATCGGGTTCAAACCGCGCGGTATCTTAAGCTTTTTTCCAGCGACGATGGTTCTGGAGCTGTTCAAATGGTTTTCGCGGGCAATCCTTCCGACATCGGCGTCGTATCGCTTGGCAATTTGGGACAGGGTATCGCCGGGTTGCACCTGGTGGACATCAAAACCCAGGACAGGCCGCTCTGACGCCATCAGTGCCTGGCTGAAATGGATGTAGATTTCGGCGAGATAATACGTCGCTGCGGCGGTCACTTCGCCCAACTCGTAGTCCACCAACTGGTTGAACGCCTTTATGCTTTTCTTCATCAGCTTCTGCTTCTTCTTCAGGTTGCGCTTAAAGGGTTTGACCAGTTGGACCGCCTCGAATGCGGCGTAATCGATTTCCGCCAGCACCAGGGCCCCCTTACCGGCAAGATAACGGGTTCTCGGTGTGCGTGCTTTGCCGGCCGCCGCATCGATGGCCACAATCTGCCGCAGCTCCTTGTGGTAAGCCTTCACATCGTTTTGGGCCTTGAGGATTTTGGCGATCTTGTTGCGTGTCTCCAGGTGCAGGTCCACCGGTTGCGGGAAATAGCCCACATAGCGCCGGTACACGTCCAGGGCGCGCTCCTGGTTGCCGTCTTTTTCATACAGGTCCGCTGCCACCAGGAGGGCGTCGCGACGGACGGCGTCGTCTTCGGTTTCGGTCTCGATGCGCTCGAACTCGCGTGCCGCCAGGGACAGCTTGCCGTCTTCCTTGTAGACAAAGGCGATTTTCTTGGTGACTTCGGGCTGCAGTTCGTGCTCGGGGAACAGGTTGCGGAACCCGACCAAAACGGCGGCGGCTTCTTCCCAGGCCTTGAGCTGGATCAGGGCCGCGGCGCCGTCATACTCGGCGGTGGCGCGGATCTGGGACGTGGGCGCCATGCGGCCCACCCGTAAAAAATGGTCGGCGGCCGCACGGTAGTCCTTGACGGCATTGGCCTGCTCGCCCTGCTTGTAAATGGATGCCGCCAGGTTGTCCACCAGCCCTTCACGGCTCTTGTCGTTTGCCGGCAGCAGTTCCAGCACCTTCAGGTAGGCCAGTTCGGCATCCGGATACGTCTCGATCTCATAAGAAGCGTGGGCCACGACCAGCCAGGCCGTGCGGGTGACCTCGGTGTCGGCCTGGGGGTAGTCGTTGAGCAGTCGTCTTCCGGCACCCAGAGCCTGCTCAAAGGCCTGCATGGCGTAAAGGTCTTCGGCGGCCGCACCCAGGACGATGTCGGCTTTTGCATGCTTGGGAAAGGTGTCCACAAACTTGATGGAGCTGCGAATCACCTCGCGTTTTACCCGCTTCTCTCCGGCCGGGTCGGTGACCTCGAGATTTTTGCGATGGGCGTAGACCGCCGCATAACCGGCGGCCGAGGCCTTTTCGTGGGACGGGTAATCGTAGGCGGTCTTCTCGTATTCGACGGCGGCGTCGTCGAAATTCTTGTTTTCCAGCAGCAATTCGGCCAGCTGGTAGTTGATCCCCGGCGACGCTGCGTCCGTGGGGAAAGAGACCATGAACTCGCGGTACCAGTGCAGGGCCTCTTTGAAATTGGCCGCCTTTTTACCCTTGTGCTTGGGGTGCTGATAGCTGGCGTGGTAGTGGTTGGCCAGGTCGGTCAAATTCTGCTTGAGGTTGTCCAGGACATCCTGGCGGGCCGTGGGGTCGTGGTATTTCCAATAGTCGGCCTTGACGCCGTAATTGGTGGCGAACGCCTTTTTGGCGTCCAGCACGAGGCTGGGAAAACCGCCGGCCGCGTGGATATCGATGACGCGCATGTGGAAGTTGGGCGCCTGCTTGTGAAAGGGATTGCGGCTGACGAACGCGTTGTAGGACGCGCTGGCATCGGCGTAGCGGCGTTTGTCCAAGTAGAATTCGCCGAGGTTGCTGTAT
>JASFFF010000043.1:0-12997 GCA_050124445.1 Desulfosarcina sp. | reverse complement strand
TGGAGATGAATTTGCCCATGATCCCGCCCACATAAAACAACGGGAAAAAGGCCACAATGGTGGTAAGTATGGCGGCGATCACCGGCATGCCGACTTCTGAAACCCCGTCCACGGCGGCTTTAATGGGTGACTTGCCCTGTTTGCGGTGGACGAAGATGGCCTCGCCCACAACGATGGCGTCATCGACCACAATTCAGACCGAAAAGAGAGATCATGTTGACGGTACCGCCAATGGCCCAAAGAATCACCAGGGCACCGGCGATGGAGATGGGGATTCCCATGCCGGCCCAAAAAGAGAGGCGGGCATTGAGAAAACACCACAAGAGGAAAAAGACAATACACAAACCAATAATGCCGTTTTTAAGCAGCAGGTCGATGCGCGCCCGAAGCATGTCCGTGTTATCGAAGAGCATTTTGATCGTGGCGCCAGCAGGCACCTCTTGCTGCTTTTGTTGGATGTATTGCTGCAGTGTTTTTGAAATTGAAAGCGCATCTTCTTCAGGCGTTTTGTAGACAATCAGCAGCACGGCCGGTTCGCCGTTGATGGTGGCGGCGATGGGGTCTTCGGTGAAGCCGTCATCGATATGTGCCAGCCGGTCTAATGTGATGATGTCTCCTTCGGAGCGGGCCAGGACAACGATCGAGGCCATTTCTTGGCCGGTGTATTTTCTGCCCATGGTACGCACCCGGATCTCCTCTTCGCGTGTCCGGATGGTTCCTCCAGCCAGATTTAGACTGCTGCGGCGAATGGCATCGGCCACCTCGGAAAAAGAGAGGCCGTATTGGCGCAGGCGCTCTTCGGAAACTTCGATGGCAATCTCATAGTCCCTGGCACCGAAGGTGTCTACCTGCGAAATATTGGGCAGTTGTTGGATTTCGTCCTTGATCTGCTCAGACCACTCTTTGATCCGCCGCTCGGACATATCGCCCGACAGATAGAGCAATGTGACCACATCTTTGAGCAGCAATTCGCTGATTACCGGCTTTTCCGCATCCACCGGGAAGGTGGATATGGCATTGATTTTGGTACGTACGCGGTCCAGGACGTCATCCACATCATAGTCTTCCCGGATCTCGATATTGGCCGTTCCCACGCCTTCCGACGAAGTGGTGGTGTATTGCTTGATGCCTTCCAGCCCCTCGATGGCCTCTTCGATCTTGCGACTAATGCCCTCTTCCACCTCCTCCGGATCCGCGCCGGGATAGGGGACCGAAATGGTGATCATATCCAAAGAGAACTCCGGGAAGGTTTCGCGGATCATGTTGGTTGTGGCAATGTAGCCGGCGATGAAAATCAATGCCAGGGTAATGTTGGCGAAGACGGTGTTTCTGGCAAATGCGGCAAGCACCCGTTTCATGATTTCGCCTCCCCGGCGCTGGCGGTGTCTACAATGTCCAGCAACGCATTTTCGAGTGGATCGATCAACCGGGTGACGATCACCGAATCATCGGGATTGAGCCCCTGTCTCACATAGACGTACTCACCCTCGATCCGCTCCACGGATACAGCGACCGTTTTAAGGCGACCGTTGCCGTCGACCAGGTATGCCTTGTTCTCAAAATTGACTGCCTGCCTAGGCAGCCGATAGACCCGTTGCATTAACCGACCGGGTATCTCGACCGTGCAAAACATCCCCTCGACCAGCGGCAGGGAGCGATCATCCTGGCTCATGGCTGCTTCGGCGGATACCCGAACAGCCACGGTGAGGGTTCGCGTTCGCTGGTCAAATTTGACCACCCGGTTTAAGATACCCGTCCATACCGCCCCGGTCTTGTCTTCAGTCCAGCGGATGCTGCAGGCAACCGGCTTTAGGTCGGCGAACCAGGCCGCCGTCAGCCGATTGTTGGCAGGTGCTTCGAACTGCAACCACCGGCGGGCGTCCCGGCTATCCAATGGAACCTGGATCTCCAAAATCGTGTCGTCGGCCAAGGTTAACACAGTTTGACCGGGAGAGACATATTGCCCGGTTTCCAACGCCACGGACTTGAGGCGGGCATCAAACGGCGCCTTGACTGTGCAGCGCGATAGATTGGTTTCGGCCACCGCACGACGCGCCCTGGCTGAAACCAGGCTGCTCTGGGCCTCTTTGATTTGAAGCGGATAGAGGCTCACCGCCTGATCCATCTGATCCGCCAGGTCCGATGCGCTGTTGTAGGCCCGCTCCGCCTGATCCACGCCGGATTGCGTACCCACCCGGTCGCGCTTAAAAAGCCGCTGGATGCGCTCAAACTCGGATTTGGCCAGCTGGGCATTACGCTGCAGGGTTTTCAGCCGCTGGGTATCGATGGCCAGCTGCTTTTTGAGACGAGCCACCGTGTTTTGCCACTGGGTTACCCCGGCTTTGGCCTCCTGGAGACCGGCTTCGTAATCGGCCGGATCGATCCGGAACAGGACCTCGCCAGCTGGAATGATCTGCCCGACTTTGAGGGTGGCATGGGTGTAGACCACCCTGCCGGTGACTTCCGATGCAATGGTGACCACTGTCAGGGCCTTGGTTTCACCATAGCCGGTAATGGTCACCGGATAGTCCTGGGGACGGACTGTCATCGTCTTAACACGAATGGCCCGCTCCTCGGTTTTGGCCTCGGCCGGTGGTTTTTTGAGGCTGGCCAGACCCTTCATCCCCGCCCATCCGACCACCAGTATCGAGAGGCAAATGACGATGCGAATCATGATATGTTTTTTCGGACGGCCTTTTTGATTGGTATTCATGGCTTCAACCTTCAATTATGCTGACAATTGTTTCTTTTCCAGGACCTGTTTGATTTGCGTAAGCACCTCACACCATTTTCGTGTGGTATCCGGTCCCACGGCCTCCACCAGCTCCACGAAGGAGCTCAGGATCATCTCTTCTACCCTGACAATTTCTTCGATGGCTTCCGAGGATACCCGGATGACCACCTTTCGCCGATCCTGATCACAGGGTGTGCGGGTCAAGAATCCTCTTTCGACAAGACGATCGACCATGGTTGAAACCGATGGTGGCGAGACCCCCAGCAAGGACGCCAGCTCAGTTACCGATACCGCTTCTCGTACGCGGACCATCATGATCATGTTCATCTGTTGAGCGGATAATTCTCTGAAGCGGTGATCGATCCTGTCGCTCATGCAGGCCCCGGTGGTGATTCGCTGTATACGGTCATGGATCATGCGACCCGTGGTAAAGATGTAGCGGGCACTGGTAAGTGTATCTTGACTGGTCATGAATGCCTCCATTGGTTTGGAGAGTTCAATATAAATAAATCTAAAACTTTGTCAATATAATTTTTAGTTTATCTAAATAATAGGCACAGTAACTATCCGTCCCGCCATCTAGCCCCGCGCAGGCGCGACGCGTCAAAGATACAGCTAAAGAAAGTCCACCGGCGGCCGATATTGTGGGCAACCGTTTATTTAACCTTCACTGCGCCCCGGACGGACAAACATGGCCCTGAGCAAGAAGATGCCGCGAATACTTTGTGTTACCAGCGGCAAAGGCGGTGTGGGCAAGACCAGCTTTACGGTTAACTTTGCCATCGCCCTGGCCGGCAATAACTGGCGCGTTTTGGTCGTGGACGGCGATATGGGGTTGGCCAATGTGGACGTGCTGTTGCGACTGTCGGTAAAAAATAATATCCGTGACGTTTTGGAAAGCGGCGCCGACCCCCGGCAGGCCCTGATTTTTGCCCGTCCCAATTTGGCAGTGCTTCCGGGCAGTTCCGGTGTTCCGGAAATGGTTTCCTTGGGAGAGAAGCAGCAACAAAAGCTGGCGCAATTTATCAATGCCGCGGCATCGGATTTTGACTTCGTGATTGTCGATACAGCGGCAGGCATTGGTTCATCCGTCGTTTGGTATAACCGCATTTGCGACCATAGCCTGTTCATTTTGAGCCCGGACCCGACATCCATGACCGACGCATACGCCCTGATAAAGATGCTCTCCAGGGATCACGGGCTCAACCGGTTCAATCTCGTGCTCAATTTTGTTCGCGGGGCCCGCGAAGGCAGTCATACGGTGGAAACCATTAAGCGGGTGACCCAGCGATTTCTGGGCCTGAAGCTTAACCATCTGGGCAGTGTTCCAGAAGACAAGGCCGTGCGCCGTGCGGTCCTTGATCAGATACCGTTTGTCGAGCAATCGCCCAGCAGTCAAGCAGCACGGGCCATCCATGACCTGGCAAAGCAGGTTCATACGTTAATCTGATGCATCTCAGATCCACCACCCTTTTGCACACCATCTTCACCAGGCGTGGGTGCCGGTGTGCTCCGATGGCCATTGTGGTTGTCTCACCGGCCTATGCCGGCGGCAGCGGCAGTCAACTACCGGAAAGCTTTTTCGGGTTGGTTATCGGTATCATCGCCTTGGTGTTGGTCATTTTAATTGTCTGCCACCATCAATACCGGACGGTCAGGCGTAAAAGCGCCGAATTGCGACGGGAGCTTTTCGAGCGACAGATGGCAGAAAAGGAACTGCTGGCCTCGGAGCAACGGCTGCGCCAATCCCTTGCGGAAAAAGAGTCGCTGCTCAAGGAGATCCACCATCGGGTGAAAAACAACCTACAGATCGTCTCCAGTTTGCTTTATCTGCAGGAGGAGAGTACACAAGACACCAGCGGTTTGGAGATCCTGCGAGAAAGCCAGAACCGGATAAAGTCCATGGCCTTAATCCATGAGCAGCTATATGAAACCACTGATTTGGCAAGAATTGATTTCGGTACGTACACGCAGGGACTGATCGCCAACCTTTTCAATGCGTACGGCATCGACCCTGCCCGCATCCGGCTCGATATCCGTGCCGCCGACATCGCCTTGGGCGTCGACATGGCCGTGCCTTGTGGGTTGATTGTTAATGAGTTGGTATCCAACGCCCTCAAACATGCCTTTCCGAAAGACATCAGCGGGACGATTGATATTGCCATCCAATACCTGGAACCGGATCGAATCAACATCGTGGTGGCCGATGACGGTATCGGTATACCCGCGGCCCACACCTATGCTCACAAAAAGACCCTGGGCCTGCGGCTTGTCGATACGCTCGTCGCCCAGTTGGAAGGCCGCCTGGCCATTCGAGCAGAAAATGGGACCCGGTTCAGCATCACTTTGAAAATGCCCGGAAGGCCGAAAAAGGAGCCCTGACATGACACAGGCAACCATACTGGTTGTTGAAGATGAAGGCATTGTGGCCCAGGAGATTGAAAGCCGCCTGCAAAAAAGCGGTTATACGGTGTGTGCCGTGGCCCACGACGGTCTCAGTGCCGTTGCCCTGGCCGGCGAGATGCAACCGGACCTGGTTCTCATGGACATTCGGCTCAAGGGAGACATGGACGGCATTGAAGCAGCCGGCCGCATTGGTAGTCAGTTCAATATCCCTGTGGTATACTTAACGGCACATACCGACCCGGCGACCCTGGAACGGGCCAAAATCAAGGACCCCTTTGGCTATGTGGTCAAGCCCTTCGAGACCCGAAGTTTGATGGTTTCCATCGAGATCGCTCTGCACCGCCACCGCAGTGAATCTGAACGGATCTACCGTGAGAAACTGCAGGCTGTCCTGGAAACCGCGGGAGCGATCTGCCATGAATTGAATCAGCCCATGATGGCCATTTCTGGTCACACGGAACTGCTATTAGATACCCTCGAAGCGGATGATCCCATACACCTGAAAATCGCCAAGATCAAATCTCAGGTGGAGCGAATGAGCGCCATCACCCAGAAACTGATGGGCATTACCCGCTACAAGACCAAGGATTATGTACACGGGGAGCGCATCGTCGACATCGAGAAATCGTCTTTGACCTTTGATTAGAAGTGATTTCAAAACCTCAGATAAGAATTGAGGGCAAGGCGCAGGCCGATGAAAAAGCGTAGCAGATTCAATGAGATGTACGCAGGGCAGTGGGGCAGGGGGCCCCACTGCCCCTGCCTTGAAGAGGGCTGCAACACAGCCGTCCAGTCTTAGATGGGGTTTTGGAACCATTTTTAATCAGGTGGGCGTCTGTGTGAATACCGACGGCCAGCGGCACCCATCATGCGCATCAGATGTCGGTAATAATGCAAACTGGCCCCAAAAAGGGCGCCACCGATGCCTATATAAATGATGGCGAGACCGCTTTTCGGCAGCGTCGACTGGCGCAAGGCCATCCCGATGATGACCATTGTTGCGATGATTAAATAGCTTTTCCAGGCCTGAAAGGCAAAGAAGCAGCCCCGATCCGGCAGTAGACGCAGCCGCTGGATGTTTCTTTGGGCGATGCCACCGAACACCCAGCAAGCAGCGACGGCTGCCAGCACCATTCCAGCCAGCCCGAAGCCGGCACTTCGAACGATTCCCGCACCGGCCAGCCAGCCGATCCCGGAGGCACACATCATGAGGCCAACCGTGCTCCACAGCACGCCTGAGGCGGCAAAAAGCCAGCACTTGGGAACGGTGGGTTTGAGTCGAGACAGGGCCATGATTCACCTTAACGATCAATCTGCAGGATGGGTCAAATGCAGACAGTCAGACGTGGGGGGCAGGCGTCGGGTCGATCGCACCATGGTCGACCGGCGGATTGCGTCGACCTTGCTTGCCTTCATTCCATTGGCCGGTGCATAATGGCACCGACGGCCGTTCAGACCATCGTCAGACCTGGGCACGATGACTCCATCGAGGCTACCGACAGGTGGTGTCAACCGTTTCACCGGCCATCCATTGATTGATAAAATGAACGGTCACCCCGATGTTGGTTCCGGTTCTCTTGGCCAACGTTTCCAGGTGCTCGAGATTTTCCAAAACCGTTTCGCGCTTGTCAATAAGTGCATACATTCGGATACTTCGGGCCAAATAATCCAAGGCGGCTTCATCTTGGCCCAATCGCTCTTGAATGTCGGCAATGGCTGCCAGATCGGCGGCCATTCCCTGAGCGAAGCCAGCTAAGCGGTCCAATTCCAGGGCGTGTTGGAAGCGCATGAGCGCCTGGGGGTAATCACCGGATATCATCATCAGTCGACCGTGGGTATAGTGAAGGGTCGCCTCAACACGATGGCTGCCACGGCCAACGGCGGAATCGGCCTGACTTAAGAGGATTGCCGCCTTGTCATATTGTTGCTCCTTCATCAGCAGCACGGCCCGGTGATTCAAAACCATGGCAAAAGCGGGCCCTGCCTCCCGGGAGAGCAGCTGTGCCTCATCTAAAAGAACTTCTGCGGCGGACAGCTGGTCCGAATCGATGAGGAGGGCAGCTTTATTGGACAGCGCCTGGGCCGTCACCGTCTGATCGCCGCACCGCCTTGCCGCTGAAATGGCTGCATCATAGAAGGGTAATGAACTCTCCTGTCCATGCAGGTGGCGGTAAAGATTGGCCAAGCTGAGGAGGCTGCGGGCTACGCCCACCGGTTGGTCGGTAAGGCAATAATATTCATGGGCCGCTAAAAAATGATCCAAGGCTTTGCGGGAGCAGCCTTTGTGATACCAATAAATGCCCCTTCTCAGATCCCGATCCCCGCGATCGGCGTCGCTTTCCGGCGACGTTGACCGAGGTCCTGTGGCGCAAGCGCCAATCGCCCAGAAAAAAAGGGCGCAAATAATCACAGGGGTCTTTTTCATGGATACCCTTCCGTTGACATTGTGGATTCCAACCGCTGCAAGGGACATTCGCTGCCCCCTCCATCAAGCCGCCAGGGCCTCTTTAACACGGTAGTACAGCAGGCCCACATATTCGTGCAGGGCCCTTGCGCAGCCCTGCAGCGAACCGGCATTTGGCAACCAGTCTCGCCAGGTGTAAACACTGTCTCTCGACCCCAAAAAATAGGCCGGGAAAGGGGTGACCGCCAAACCCGCAGCATCGAACGCCATGCAGGCCCGTTTCAAGTGGTATGCGGCGGTAAGCAAGATGGGTCGGCGATATCCCTGCTGGCGACAAAGTACCGCCGCCAGCGTTGCATTTTGCTCCGTGTCCCGCGCCCGATCTTCCACAAGGATTTGATTCTCCGGAACGCCCAAGTCCATCAAATACCGTTTGGCAATAATTGCTACGGCCACATGATAACCGTCCTCGGCGCCGCCGGTAACGATCATGGGCAGCCGCGTCTTTTTATGGAGCCGGACCGCAGTGACGATACGGGCCAGGCTGGACGATGAAGGCGCCGACGACCCGCTGATATCCGGCACCTGGCGGACAACCCCCCCGCCCAACAAGATAATGACATCGCCCGACGGTTTTTCTGGAATGGTAAATTCGGATTCCAGGCCTCGCATGAGTCTATCAGATACCGGCGCAATTGACAGGGCCCATAAAGTCAGTCCCGTGATTAGATTGACGCTTGCCCATCGCCAGTGCTTCCGAAAAAACATGGCCGCGGCGATCAGTATCATGACCATAACAAATAGGCCTGGTGGCAGGACCCAAGGGCTGATCGCTTTCTTCAAAACAAACATGTTCCTACCCGTCTTGTTTTCATCGTTACCGGCCATTGCGGGCGATGCTTACCAAATTGGATTATACCTTTTTAATGAATCGCGGGTCAAATGACACGACCACAATGGGAACCGTTGACAGTACCGCTCCGGTTTTGCTATATATTTGCACAATAATTGCCGGTAAATAAGGTGAAATACCGTGAACACATGTATGACGCACGCTGCGGCGGCCGCAACGGACTCGGTCCTTTGACGGTCGGCAGTTGCGCACCTAGCAGCTGATCCTCCGAACATCATTGGGCCGGACCCGACGCCGGCCCCGTTTATCAACCCCCGGGCCCGGCGGTCCGGGGGTTTTCTTTTAAATCCGGCTATGGGAAAGTCGCCTGAACCAGACAAGGAGAACGCCATGCCAACCGAACCAACCATTCGCTTTGCCGAACGCATGACCCAGTTGCCCCCTTACCTATTCGGGATGATCAATAAAATGAAGATGGAACGACGTTGGAACGGTGAAGATGTCATCGATCTGGGCATGGGAAACCCGGTGGATCCGGCACCGGAAACGGTCATCGGCAAGTTGTGTGAGGTGGCTCAGGATCCCAAGACCCACCGCTATCCCGTTGCCGGGGGGATGCGCAACCTGCGCCGGGAAATTGCCCGATACTACAAACGCAACTATCTAGTGGACCTTATCTCGGAAGAAGCAGTGATCTGTACCATCGGTTCCAAAGAGGGTATCTCGCATCTCTGTCTGGCTTTGGTGGGACCCGGCGACACCGTATTGGTGGCTGCCCCGGCCTTTCCGATCCACGTCTACGCGGCAGTTATCGCCGGTGCCAGCGTTATACGGGTACCCATCGCCTCGGAAGACGCGTTCGTAAGGCGTATCCGCACCATGTGCGAGTCGTTGACGCCAGCCCCCCGGCTGCTCATGCTTAACTATCCTCACAATCCAACGGGGACACTGGCATCGGTAGGCTTTTTCTCCCAAATCGTGGATTTGGCCAAGCAGTATGGGTTTATGGTGGTTAACGATTTTGCCTATGCCCGGGTGACCTTTGACGGCTATCGTGCACCCAGCTTCTTAGAAGCACCCGGAGCCATGGACGTGGGGGTAGAATTCGGCTCTTTTTCCAAATCGTACAACATGGCCGGCTGGCGAGTGGGTTATTGTGTGGGCAATCCGGCGATAATTGAAGGCTTGGGCAAGATCAAAGGGTACTACGATTACGGTATCTTTTCACCGATTCAGATCGCCGGCATCGTGGCCATGCGCGACTGCGAGGAAGACATCGCCAGTCAGGTGCAATTGTACCAGAACCGGCGTGACGTCATGTGCGAAGGACTGGCGCGCATGGGCTGGCCGGTGGAGAAGCCCAAGGCCGGCATGTTTGTCTGGGTGAAAATCCCGGATCCCTGGTGCCGCATGGGGTCGGTCAAGTTCGCTGTTGAGATGATGGAAAGGGCCAACGTGGCCGTAACGCCCGGCGCCGGTTTCGGCGAAGAGGGCGACGGCCACCTGCGGTTGGCGCTGGTGGAGAACGAGAACCGCATCCGCCAGGGGCTCAAGCAGATGCGGCGTGCGCTTGCGGAGATGGAGACCGAATCGGTTTCCGCATAGCATGCCTTTTGGCGCCCTGCACACCTGGTCTTGTCATGCCAGGTGCCGGTATCGTTTCCCGCCGACCAATCGATGCCCATGCAACGGCCTGTTGCCCTGGCAGTCGGGAAGCCATACACCAACAAGGAGGCCCTATGGACAGAAACGAGAAATTGACCCCCCATTTCACGCTGGGTGAGCTGATCCGTTAGGAGACCGCGGAGCGGAAAGGCATCGACAACACACCGCCGCCGGAGATCATTCCGAAACTCAGACGATTGTGTGAAAATTCCTCGAACCGGTAAGGCAACATTTCGGCATTCCTTTCCGGCCCAACAGCGGCTACCGGAGCGAGCCCCTGAACAGGGAAATCGGCGGCTCACTGAAATCGCAGCATTGTTTAGGGGAGGCCGTGGACATCGAAATCGCCAGGGTGAGCAACTATGACCTGGCCACATGGATTCGGGAGAACCTGACGTTCGATCAGTTGATTCTGGAGTGTTATCATCGGGGGGTGCCCAATTCCGGATGGGTGCATGTGAGCCTGAAACCGGAGGCGATGGACAACCGCCACATCGCCATGACCTTCAGCAACAGGAAATATATGGATGGATTGATGGCCTAATCCGATGCGGCGCAATGCGCGAATGGGCTGCATGGCTGCTTCAGATATTGATCACCTTGTCGGCCAGCTGCATGGCGGTGACGATGTCCAACATGTTGGTGGTCTGGCCAACCCGCTTGCGTTCCAGTAAGTTGAAGTGGTCCAGGCAGGTGCCGCAGACCAGCACGGTCAGTCCGTTTTCCGCCAAGGCACGAATGTCTTCCAGTGGGCCGGCGCCGTCAATGGTGAGCTTGACCCCGCTGTTGACGAACACCAGGCGCCATAGGTCGTCGCCCAATTCCTTAAGCGTCTTGATGAAATTGATCATCAGCTGGGCGCCCAGCACGTCATCGCCGCTGCCCACGCGATCCGACGCCACCATGACCATGATTTTGGAATCGGCGCCTGTCGGGGTGTCGGCTGCCGGTTCGGATTGGGCAGCGGGCCCCTCCCCGATGCCGATCACCGTGACGGCCTGGCCATCTTTTTTCACTTCGGTCGTATAGCCCTGGGAATCGAGAAAACGGATCACATTCTCTTGGGCTGGTTCATTGTCAACCAATACTTCGACCCGACCGGGGTGATGGGTCTCAACGGTTGCTTTGACCGCCAGCACCGGTGCCGGACAACAAAGGCCTCTTGCGTCGACGCGATTCATCGTTTCTCCGTCTGACTTGGTATCGTTTGAAAATACCATTATAAACAGGAGCGGCTTTTCGCCGCGGCTAAATGGGAGCCATCGTGCTTGGAAGCCGCCCCAGAAATTTGTCGGTTCCCGGGTTTCTCGACTCAGGATATCGTCTTTGGCCGTCCGATCGTTATTGCTCACACCACCTGGATTCTGCCGGCAGGGTAGTCAACCACCTCGCCGATAATGGCCGCATGTTCCACCCCTTCGCTGTGCAGGTGCTGCACCAGCCCTTCCGCCGATGTCGGCGCCACGGCGATGCACAGTCCGCCCGACGTCTGGGGGTCGTAGAGGATGTCCCGCATGGCCGGGTCGGCACTTTCATCCATGTCCACCATGTCCTCACGAAAACTGCGGTTTTTGTGG
Source organism: Desulfosarcina sp. (assembly GCA_050124445.1). Taxonomy (GTDB): domain Bacteria; phylum Desulfobacterota; class Desulfobacteria; order Desulfobacterales; family Desulfosarcinaceae; genus Desulfosarcina. The sequence continues at coordinate 1,358 of JASFFF010000043.1, read as the reverse complement.
GCGCCGCCCGGTACCATGCCCATGGCCGCGAAGCCAAGGGCAACATCGATGACGGGCAGGTTTTCCAGAACGATTTTCAGCCCGTTTCCGGCGCCCTGCATCATTTCGGCCAAGTGCCCAATGAGCCCGAAACCGGTGATGTCCGTGCAGGCATGCACTGGATGTTCGCGGATCACATCGGCGGCGGTGCGGTTCAGGGCCGCCATGATTCCGATAACCTTACGGGTGATTTCCCCGGATGCCAAATTGCCTTTGATGGCTGTGTTGACGATGCCTGTGCCCAACGGTTTGGTCAGCACCAGCTTGTCACCGACTCTGAGCCCCTGCTTGGACAGAATCCGTTGGGGGTGGATGAATCCGGTCACCGAAAGGCCGTATTTCAGCTCTTCGTCCTCGACGCTGTGGCCGCCGATTAACACCACGCCGGCTTCTCGAACCTTGTCGATGCCTCCCTGGAGCACCGCCCGCAGGATGGAAAGGTCCATCTGCCCCAGGGGAAATCCCACCAGGTTCAAGGCGGTCTTTGGTTCTCCACCCATGGCGTAGACATCGCTTAAGGCATTGGCTGCAGCGATCTGACCGAACCAATACGGATCGTCTACCACCGGTGTGAAAAAATCCACGCTCTGAATCAGGGCCAGGTCGTCGGAAACCCGATACACCCCGGCATCGTCTGTCTGGGAAAGTCCCACCAGCACATGATCATCGGCAGGGAAATCCAGGTCGCACAATGTTTTCTCCAGGTCCCCTGGAGGCAGTTTGGAGGCTCACCCGGCCCCTTTCACCGTTTGGGTGAGTCGTAGTGGTTGATGGGAGGGCGTCTTGTCGGCCATCGGCTTGCTCCTAATTAAAGGTGCCTAAACATACCTAAGCGTTTCCGCTTTTCAATAGCGCCATTGCAGGATCGATGCGAGGCGGATCCCGTTTTCCCACGCCCCTTGCGATTGCCCCGCGTTAGCAAACATCCACGATCGATTGGCTGTTTCAAACCGGGTGCTTTTCACCCGGTTGCAAGCGCAGCCATAACCGTACTGGCGTGCTTTGGATTTGAAGACAGTAACCATCCCATGGACTGAAATCAAATCGCTAAATCAGGTGGGATGTCAGGGTGGCGTCGAAAAAACCTATTTTGCACCCAGTTCCTCCCAGGCTTTCATGGCCCGTCGCTGGTGGGGGATGGTGATGGTGCCGCCCACCATCAGCCCGATAAAGAGGGCCTCTTCGAATGCCTCGCTGCTGACGCCTTCTTCGCGGCAGCGGATCACGTGGTATTTGATGCAGTCGTCGCAGCGCAGGACGAAGCTGGCCACCAGGCCAAGCAGCTCCTTGGTGGCAACCGGCAACGCCCCTTCCCGGTA
>JASFFF010000042.1:0-13485 GCA_050124445.1 Desulfosarcina sp. | reverse complement strand
TGAACATGGTTGAATACGGTTCTGGAAATAGACACGCCTCCCGGCTCGGCCAAGCCTTCGATGCGAGCGGCAATGTTCACGCCGTCGCCGTAAATGGCACCTTCGCTCTCGATGACATCACCCAGATTGACACCAATACGAAAGACCATCTTGCGGTCGTCTGGTAATTCAGTGTTTCGTTCATTGAGCTGAGTCTGGATTTCCACGGCGCACTGGACCGCAGACACGACACTGGGAAACTCGGCCAAGATTGAGTCACCAGGGGCGTTAACCACACGGCCTCCATGGGTTTGGATGCTCTCGGAAAACAATTTACGGCATTCTTTAAGCGCACCAACCGTGTATGATTCGTCTTCGCCCATCAGTTTGCTGTAACCTTTGACATCCGCACAAAGAATGGCCGCTAATTTACGGTGATCTGCATTATCAGCCATAGGCTTCTCCTTAAATTGACGAGGGGCGCACCGGTTAATCAGTAAGACATCGGGAGCACTTTTGCTGAAGCCGCTTTTCGATATAATTGTAGAGGTTTAGAATAGGGAGGGAGGAACAGTTAACTATTCCCGATAGTTATAGATAGAATGGATTGGCGTGGATGGTCAAGAGTCGATTAAGTATACAAGGATTTACTATGAAATATTTAGGGGTTGAATTTCCTCATGAAGGTGATATTCGTCCGTAACTCCAGCATATCTATTGATTTTCGAAAGTTGGGATTAATTGAGAGTAGCTGCCGAATCGCGTCATCCCCAAACTTAGGGATAGATGCGCCTCTAATCAGCGGTAAAAATTTTCATGGTCACACAACTACGTTCTGGCTATCCCATAAAAACGAGCACCTCGAACTTTGGTGTTACTTGCCAAATATTGTAAAATCCAATTTTAACAATATGTTACAGGTAAGAAATGGAAATATAAAGCGATTGCCAAGCCAAGCAGAGTGGACCACATTCATGGTTCACCCTGCCTCCCGGTGCCATAATCGCCCACCGCTCTATTTTTTCAGGATGTCGGAAAGGAACTCCGTAAAGCGCTTCCAGGATTTCTTGTCGGCAGCCTCCTGATAACGGCTACCCCCGAAAACGGTGAAGGCATGCTGGGCGCCGCCGTATGTGATCATCTCGTGGTCCATCCCTGCCGTCTCAAGCTCATTGGCCAGCCCAGCGAACTGGTCCATGGAGATTGCGCTATCAGCCGTGCCGTGCAAAATGAGGATCTTGCCCCGCGCCCTACTGTAGTCCTGCCCCTCGGGCGTTTTCAGGCCGCCGTGGAAGGTCAGAAACCCCTTCAGTTCCGCCCCGGACCGGGCCCACTCCAGTACAGCCGCTCCGCCGAAGCAATAGCCCATGGCGACGGCGCTACCGACATCGGCACCCTTGTCTCTTGCGGTCTTGAGGGCGCCGGTCATCAGGGCGCGCATCTTGCCCCTGTCCTTGTAGAGTTCGCCAGTGTGCTGACGCTTGTCCTTGACCTCCGTGGGTCGGACGCCGGCCCCGAACAGATCCATTGCAACTACCTTTACACATGGAATTTGCTACGTACTGGTATGCTATCACAATGCAGGTAGCCTTTCTACCAGCCAGACATACAAGGTCCTAAAAAAATATTGCAATATAAAAGCAACATGTGTTACGAAACAAGTGTTGTTATGATCAATTTCAAAATAATGAAGGATAACATTCCATGCCTCCCAAGCAACGATTCACCCCTCAGGACGTTATTGAAGCTGCATTTCAGGTCGTCCGAAAACAGGGGTGGGAAGGCTTTTCGGCTCGGACCATTGCCAACGAACTCAACTCATCGACCCGGCCCATTTATGATTATTTCGATTCGATGGAAAACATTGAAGCGGAGGTCGTTAAAAAAATACTGACCTATTTCGTAGAGTTTCTGAGTCAGGAACGGACAGGCGACAAGTGGTTGGATCAAGCGCTTGGATATGTTCTTTTTGCCGCAGAGGAGAAGCATTTGTTTCGCTGCATTAACGACGAAAAACATACACCTTTTCAACAGCAGTTTGCACGACAGCATTGGGTTCAATTGGGAGAAGCGCTGTCGGAAGATGAACGATTTAAGAACATTACTGCAGAATCGAAACATAAAGTCCGTGCTGCAAGATGGATCATGATCCATGGTCTATCCTATCTCATCAGCAACGGCTGGTTTAAAATACCGATAACAAAAGACTCCATTCTGTCTGAAGAAATCGGTTTTACTTTGACGGAGTTCTTAAAAAAAGTGAATCACGGACTCTATGAGGAGTTTAAAGAGTGAGCTGACGGCGCAAAAAATTTTCTACAAAAAGTTACGGATGTAACGTAACGATTGTTGCTTTTTTTCCGTTTCCTTGGAGAACCTACGATGAAACCCAATCAAGCAAGCACGACCGCTGAAAACAATGCGATGTTAAGACTGCATGAATCCATGCAGCCTGAAAACGAGCGCATCTGCAACGATTCCTATGCCAAATATTTTCTGCCTGATGGCGTAATTGACGCACCGGATAGAAACAAACAGATACAACAGGCCATTACGAACTGGGAAACTCTTTTTCCAGGTGTCAGCAACGCAATTGTAGCTAGGACGCGGTTTATCGACGATTGCCTGGAAGCAGCAATCGTTGATGGGATTCGTCAGCTGGTTATCCTTGGAGCCGGGTACGATACGCGAGCGATGCGTATTAAAGCGCTGAAAGAATCCGTAACCGTATTCGAACTTGATCATCCGAGTACTCAAAATAAAAAGCTGGAAAGGATTGAAAAACACCTACAAGAGGATCTTTCCCATGTCCGGTACATTTCCATTGATTTCTTCAAAGAAGACTTAGCAAATAAACTGTTTTCCTATGGTTACAATGAAACATTGAAAACGCTGTTTATCTGGGAGGGCGTGACCTATTATATCCCGGCAACGGCTGTCGATACGACATTGTCATTTATTAGCCATCATTCACCTTCCCGAAGCAGTATCATTTTCGATTACTTCCCATCTTCGGTAGCTGATGGAACAACCGAGTTAGAGGAAGCCCTTGCGCTGCGTGAGGGCCTGAAACGGATTGGAGAAGAAATCGTTTTCGGAATATTACCAGATCGAATCAACGAATTCATGCAGATCCGCGGCTTTTCGGTCATTCGAAATCTAACTGGGGAGGACTACAGAAAAACCTATTTCAACGGCGTTAATAAAAACAGAATTGTTTCGAAGATGTTCATTTTCGTCCAGGCTAACGTTTTGTAAAATTTCAATACAACCTACAGGAGAGGAGCTATGAAGAAAATGCATGAATATGAAGCACACGACAAAAAAAGAAAAGCGCGGATTACGGTGATAGCTGCACTGATGCTTGCTCTTCTGACATGGTTTGGTATAGGCAATGCCATTGCTGCTGAGCCAAGAACAGGCGGCACTTTAACCTTTGGCACTGAGAATGACTTTGCTGGTTTTGAAGTTTTGAAATCAGGATCCCGACTGGCCATCAACGGGTCCATCGCAGCCAACACCGTTATGGAGCCCCTTTTTCGAATGGATAAGAATGAAAAAATGATTCCGGTGCTCGGGTTGAGTCTGGAACAGAGCGATGACGGAAAGACATGGACAGTCAAATTGCGTAAAAACGTAAAGTTCCATGACGGCACCCTGTTCAATGCCGATGCAGTCGTGCATCACTGGTACCGTATGTTGAACCCTGAAAATAAATTCCGTGGACGGGCGGCGATGGGGCCTATCGTCAGTGTGACAAAAGTGGATGAAACCACCATTAAGTACAATTTGAAACATCCCTGGTTGCCTTTCAAACGAGTGATCAGCGGTACGCGTGGATTGATCAACCTGATTCCGTCTAGCAAGTCCGTGGATACTGGGAATCAGGATCGTGCACCGATAGGTACCGGACCGTTCAAGCTGGAAGAATGGAAATCCGGAGATGCGTTTACGGTAGTGAAAAATCCCGACTACTGGGGAAAAGGGATGCCCCACCTCGATAAAATTGTATTCAAGCCCATGAGCGATTCCCAGACACGTTATGCTAGCCTGCACTCCGGGCAGACCGATATCATCTGGATGGACAGGGGAAATCTAATCAACAAAGCCAAAGCCGATAGCACGCTCAAGGTGTACTTCAGTGAAGACAACGGCGCTGAAATATTCATTCTCAATACGTCAATGCCACCGTTGGATGACGTTAATGTGCGCCGGGCGCTGGCGCATGCACACAACCAGAAACGCCAGGCTAAAATCGTGTATAAAGACAGCATCCCAGTGGTTCACCATCCTTTCGGAAACCAATGTGAATGCAACGATGACGATTACCGCGAATACAATCCAGATAAGGCCCGCAAGCTTTTGGCGGGATACGATGGGCCTGTCCAACTTGAAGTATTGCACAGCAACTCGAAGCGAGGCCGTGACATCGGAGAGATCACCCAGCAGCTTTTCAAGGATGTTGGGGTAACGGCGAATCCGGCAGGATTCGATTTTGGTCCAGTGATCAAAAAAGTAATCAGCGGCAAGTATCAGGTATCCACATGGCGAATTTCATCTCGTCCGGACCAGGGACCGGCTCTGTTTCTGACACTTTACTCGAAAAGCCGGGCCAATTTTTCTCGCTACAAAAATCCGGAAATGGATAAGTTACTGGTGGCCCAACGTATGGAGACAGATCCAAATAAGCGAAATAAGATTCTCTGCCAGATCGCCCGGCTGATCAACGATGATGTGCCCATTCTTTATCGGGGCGGAATGCGAAGCCATGTGATCACAAGTAAAAAAGTCGAAGGGCTTTCTTCCATGAAAGATGGCATTGTACGTCTTGAATCGGTATGGATAGACAGGTAATCTTGAACTCGAATGATACTGCGAAATAATTGCGATTGATCTGGATCATGCAGATACTTGTCAAAAAAGCGTTTCGATTTGTCCTGGTCGTCCTTGCCGTATCTGCGCTTACGTTTTTAATGATTAACCTCCTACCAGGTGATGTGGCCTATATTGTCGGTGGGGAGGAGGCGACGCTTGCAGATATCGAGGCCATACGCAAGAATCTGGGACTCGATAAAAACATCCTTGTCCGCTATTTAGCCTGGCTGAAAAATTTGGCTTCCGGCGACCTGGGTGAATCCTACCTGACCCGTGAACCTGTGCTTGGCACCATCATCGCGCGATTGCCCGTTACCCTGGAACTGCTGATTATTTCACAAAGCATGGCATTGATACTGGCTTTGCCTTTCGGCATCGTCGGTGCGTATCGCAGCAATTCGATGGTCGATCGTTTCGTTAACGGGATCGGATTTGCAACCCTGTCGATCCCTAGCTTCGTAATGGCCCTTTTAACTATCTATCTGTTCTCCATCAAGCTGCGCTGGCTACCGGCCACAGGTTATGTACCCCTCTCAGCAAACATTGGCGCAAACCTCAAATCGTTTTTTTTACCAGGATTGAGTATCGCAATGATCGAGTGGGTTGTTTTGATGCGCGTTTTGCGCAGCGACATGATCACAACGCTTGGGCAAAATTATATCCTCATGGCCAAGGCCAAGGGCCTCCCACCATGGCGGGTTCTCCTGCAACATGCACTTCGGCCGTCTTCATTCACTTTAATCACTGTTCTGGGCATCCAGATTGGTCGCCATCTGGGTGAAGCCGTCATTGTTGAAACCATATTCGCCCTGCCAGGAATGGGTAGGCTGCTGATCGATTCCATCTATGCCCGTGACTACCAGATGGTACAAGGTTGTGTGCTATTAATTACAATCGGTTATGTCGTCATTAATTCAGTCGTCGACCTGTTGTACACTGTGTTAGATCCGCGTATTCGAACGGAAGGCAGCCATGCAGGATAAAGATAACGGTAACCGACTGAGCTTTACTTTCTGGATATCCATTGCCTGGATCGTTCTGGTGGTCTTTTCTGCATTAACTGCCAGTTGGTGGACCATTCCTGAGCCTGACAAGATGGACTGGGATAATCTCAGCTCCCTTCCCGGTACTATTACCGAAAACGCCATCTTTCAGAATAAGAGTGATGCTAAAGTGTCATCCTACACCTACTTGCTGGGCACGGACACTATGGGAAGGGATCTTGTCTCGCGGATCGTCTATGGCTCGCGTATTTCCTTATCTGTCGGTTTGTTGGCACCGATGATCGGTTTGCTGATTGGCGGATTTCTGGGTTGTCTGGCCGGGTTTTACCGTGGACTGCTGGAATCGACCATTGTCGCCGTCATGGATATTATATTGGCCTTTCCAGGGTTTGTCCTCTTGCTGGCCGTTACGTTTTACCTGGGAGCCAATCTTCAGAACATGATTTTCTCTCTCGGGTTCCTGACGATCCCTGTCTTCTGCCGAGTCGCCCGAGCCAAAACCCTGGCGCTGAGCGGTCTGGAATTTGTTCAGGCCGCACGCCTTACCGGTGCAGGAAACATGACCATTTTGTTTCGGGAAATCGTACCCAACGTGATCGTACCGGTCGCCATTTACGGCCTGCTGGTGGTTGCCTTCATGATCATGGCGGAAGGTGCTTTGAGCTTCTTAGGTTTGGGGATACCTGCACCGACGCCGAGCTGGGGAGGCATGATTGCCGAAGGCAAAGAAGTGCTCGACGAATCCCCGCATGTCAGCATGATACCGGCAGCAATCATGTTTATGACGGTGGTTTCGTTTAATCTGATCGGCGACAACTTAAGAAGCTATTTCGAACGCAGTAGGCGTCAAATATGACGATTGGTAAAAATACTCAACCTATATTGGAAGTAAATGATCTGCGGGCGCTATTGCCCACGAGTCGCGGTATGGTCAAAGCCGTTGACAACGTCTCGCTGCGCCTCCATCCGGGTAGAACTCTTGGCATCGTTGGTGAGTCGGGATGCGGAAAAAGCATGCTGGCAAGAGCGATCATGGGACTATTGCCAGCTCATTCAATAGTTCCTTCAGAATCCATCGTAAAATTCAAAAGTCAAAACCTGGTCAGCATGAAAAAAGCGCAGCTTCGCCAAATTATCGGGCGGGAAATTGCTATGATATTCCAGGATCCCATGACGTCGTTGAATCCGGTGATGAAGATCGGCAAGCAGATCTCCGAGGTGATATGCTACCATTTAAAGGTGAATGGAGGAACTGCCCAAAAGCGGGCTGTCGCGCTTTTGGATCTCGTGGGTATTCCCATGGCAAAGCAACGTGCCAATCAGTATCCCCACCAGCTATCCGGGGGGCTGCGCCAGCGAGTAGCCATCGCCATCGCATTGGCCTGTGAACCCAAGTTGCTGATTGCAGATGAACCGACAACAGCGCTGGATGTAACCGTTCAGGCGGCCATTCTCGACCTGCTGGCCTCTCTTCAAAAGGAAAAGCACATGGCGATGATTCTGATCACCCATGATTTAGGAGTTGTGGCTGGGCGAACAGATGAAACTGCCGTTATGTACGCGGGTAAAATTGTTGAACACGCGGATACGAATGAACTTTTCAATCAAATGCGCATGCCCTACACGCACGCGCTTATGGCAGCGATTCCGCGCCTGGCGAACAGCCCCCATACATTTCTTCAGGCCATTAAAGGACAACCGCCGGATATGGTTGATTTACCTCCAGGGTGCAGGTTTGCATCACGATGCTGGAAAGCTCAACCATTTTGCGTGGAAAAAGAACCAGCTTTAAAAAAGATAAATGGTCGCGGACATAAGCTGGCTTGCTGGTATCCTATGAACAGCAGGAAAAGCTCTTGAAAAACGGAAAACTTCTTACGGTTAATGATCTAACCGTCCAGTTTCGCATCGGCAGACGTAGAAATATGGAAGCTGTCTCCGGTGTCAGTATTGATATTGGCGTCGGTGAAACTCTCGGTCTAGTTGGTGAGTCAGGGTGCGGGAAATCGACCATCGCTCGGTCGATCGTCGGGCTTCAAAAACCGACAACTGGGGAAATTATCTTTGCAGGTCAGGACCTTTCACAGTGCACTAACCAGCAGATGAAAAAAATACGGCCACAGATTCAGATGATATTCCAGGATTCCCTCGCATCATTGAATCCGGGCAGAAAGATCGGCAAAACCATTGAAGAGCCGCTGCGCGTACTCGGCTCAGCAGATCGGCAGGGAAGAGAGCGTCGAGCACATGAAATGATGCAGGCTGTAGGCCTCGATCCCAAGAAAATGGTTTCACGCTATCCGTTTGAGTTCTCTGGAGGCCAGTGCCAGCGTGTCAGCCTTGCCAGGGCACTGATCTTAAATCCCCGTTTGTTGATTTGTGACGAACCGGTATCCGCTTTGGATGTATCGGTGCAGGCACAAATTCTTAATCTCTTGGAAACAATGAAACAGCAATTTGAACTAACAATCCTGTTCATCTCCCATGATCTGGCCGTTGTAAAAAACATCAGCGATCGTGTAGCCGTGATGTATCTGGGAAAAATTTGTGAAACCGCTGCAGCGGAAGATCTTTACCAGTCACCTCGACATCCCTATTCTGCAATGTTGATAGCATCCGTCCCCGAGCCAAATTCGGAACAAAGAAAGCGAGAAAAGGATACTATCAATGGTGAAATGCCGTCTCCGATTGATCCACCACCTGGTTGCCGTTTTCATACTAGATGCCCGAATGCCCAAAACGTTTGCAGAGAGGTTGAACCAGAGCTGGCTGCTATGGATAATGACGGAAAAGTTGCATGTCATTTCCCATTATGAACATCGTCATCCGCTGCTAGTGCTGAGAAAATTTCAATGAGGAGCTTATGTACTATTCGCCAAAGAGGAAAGACACCTGTTTCAAACTTTGTTCAATAAAAATTATGCAAATCTTCGCAAACCATACGACCAAAATATTTGGCGATCTTTAGATGAAGACCTTGCTGATTACGCACCCTTCAATGCATTGAGCAAGGGCCAGATAGGCGTGATACGTAGGGGGTTCTGGGTTTTTGTGCATGGATTGGCAAGCCTGATCACGTCCGCATCCCTGCCGCTTGAGGACGAAAAGGCGATTGTTTATTCCGTCACCAAGGCATCTGAGATTTTTTTACAAGGGATTAAAGATGACCCAGAGACGATGAAAATATCGGATGACAATCATTTAATTCGGTTTTTGGCTGACGATCGATCATCATGAGTCAAGGCGAAACTATAAATGGAGGCCTTTGATGAGAAATAGCCCCAGTAAAAAATTGCTGTTTAGATTTAAACCAACTATTCTTATCCTCCTGTCGCTCGCCTTTTGTTTAATAACAGCCTGCGGACAAACGAAAGAACAATCGAAAAAGCCGGTCTCGAAGTACGGAGGCGTGCTCTATTTTGCCGTGGAGACACCATTCCACGGGTTCGATATATTCAGCAGTGGAGGACTGCTTATCCCCTCGATGTCCATGCTGGTCAATTTGATCCAGGAGCCCCTGTTCAGGATGGACAAACAAGGTCAACTGATACCGGTTTTAGGTTTGTCGGCAGAAGCATTCGATAAAGGGAAAGTCTGGAAAATAAAATTAAGGGCAGGTGTATCTTTCCACGATGGCGAGCCTTTCAACGCGGATGCCGTGATTCAGCATTGGCAACGCATGCTTTTACCAGAAAATAAATACAGGGGACGAAGGCTTTTTGAACCTATTCGCAGTGTTGAAAAAGTTGACGACCACACGGTTCGATTTATTCTTACCCATCCATGGCCAGCTTTTCTAAAGGTCCTTTCCGATGAACTGTATCTATGTGCTTTCATTCCTTCACCCAAAGCCGTTGAGGAAGAGGTCCACAATACAAAGCCGGTTGGTACCGGGCCATTCAAATTTTACCGGTGGCGTTCTGGGAACCATTTCGTCGTTTCAAAAAACGAGAATTATTGGCAGGAGGGCAAACCTTATTTAAATAAGGTCGTTTTTCGCATCATCCCTGACCATCAAACACGGTACGCCAGTTTGATGGCCGGTCAGCTTGACGCCATCACCATTGATCGCGGAAATATAATCAACAAGTCGAAGAAAGACCCTGATCTATTCGTGTACGAAATTGAAGGAAACGGAGCTGAAATTGTACTTGTAAATATGGACAGACCACCGCTAAACGATATACGCGTCCGCCATGCACTAGCCTATGCGAACAATCAGAGACTGCATATCAAAATGGTATACAATAACTCCATCCCTTTTGTTGACAGCCCTTATGGTAAATCATTTGACTGTATGGAAAACGACTATCCTGAAAATGATGCCGAAACTGCGAAAAAATTGATAGCTGAATATGGTAAGCCGGTTGAATTCGAGTTGATACACTCCAACACCTCAAGGGGGAAACAGACAGGCGAACTGCTTCAGCAGTTGTACAAGGAGATCGGTGTAAAATTGAACCCCGTTCCTTTGGGAACTGCACCCCATGTCATGCGGGTTGTTCAGAAAGACTACCAACTTGCCACTTGGAGGATTCCATCCTCGAATGATCATGGGCCCCAATTGTATCGGAGTTTCCACTCCAAAAGTCCGACCAATTATAGCGGCTACAATAAACCGGAGATGGATGATCTTTTAGAGATGCAGCGCCGGGAAACAGATCCCGAAATGCGCAATCGTTTGATGTGCGAAATATCAGCACTGATCAATCAGGATATACCCATATATTACAGAGGGGGGCGTCGGTACCACATTATTGCCAAAAAGAAAATCATCGACATTGTCGATGTAGCCGGAATCAAGTTAAATCTGGCATCTGCCTGGATCGATTATCCAGTAAAGTTCAATACACTTGCCTATGAATTCGAACAACAATCAGGCATTGATTTTGAATGCCCAGACCCAGGTGATACGGATGCTGTCAAGGCCGAACTTGTTGGTGATTGGCAAGGGAAAGATGACTGGGGTGCGGAAATTACGGCAACATTTTTTCAAGATGACAGAGTGGTCAGCCAACGCAAAGGAAGCAATCAGAGAGAGAATAAATATCTAATTTGCGGTTCTAAGATTTTCTGGAAAGCCGGTGTTGCGACCGTTTTTGTAACATTGAATGGTAATAAAATTGAAGGCTATTGGGAAAAAGCCGGATACAAAGGCAATTTTGTTCTAACACGAAAAAATGGTGGCAGCGAGACAGCTAAAAATGGGTAATGAGAACAATTGTGGAGATCCCGTTCAGGCTAAAAACAGGTTTATGAATGAAAGAAGGAAAAGCCAGCCAAACGGCTGAAGGAACTGCTGCTGTAAGAGCGCGTGAATCCATGAAATCACCAGAGGAAAGGATTTGTTACGATCCTTTTGCACGATATTTCCTATCACCAAAGTATTTGTTGCTTGGCTTTATCAAACCATTAGGAAAGTTTATTCGTTGGCGAAACGAAAAGATACTGCCGGGTATGTTTGGTGGGGTCGTGGCTCGTACGCGATATATCAGGTTAGAATATGTGCTCGAATGGCTACAGGTGCTGATGAACGTACGTAAGTTTCAATATCATCGTTTGGCGCATAATCCATTTTATCTAAATCAAAGCCAAGCGTTTCAAGTAGAAAGTCCCTTGCAGCAACAGTAGGCTCTTCTAACTGGTGATCACTATCTGGAAAATGCAACTCTAAAGCATCGATACCTTCAAACCGCAGTTGTGCAAAACCACCGACATTATAATCGGCAGATCGACCTCCAATATTGGATAATAGGTTTGGATTGTCTGGTTTGAACCATGCAGAAACCCCATCAGGGCGTGAACCAACATGCCTTCCAGATGATGGCGATCGATAAAATAACCGGACCTAACCTTCAACGAGTTTGTATGGCATGTTACTCTCCTCTATTGGATTGCGTATATATGGACTGAAAGGTTAGCTGCTTCAAAATTAATTTTAACTTCACTTTACACGTGGTATAACTTCGACCTTGAGCATAACTTCACCGTACCCATGGCATTCAACACCAGTATCAGGGCATCTCACGTATCTCATGAAATGAAAATCATTCGGCTCAAGTTCTTCACTTAGCCGTTCGTTAATAAGTGCCACAGGAATGGACAGTTGCGAGATCAAATATACGCACATTTTTTTGGGACAGAACTTGGTTATAAAGTTACCATCAACATCGAGCGTGAAGGTTTGACCAACCGTATGCCCGGAATTGCAGTTTCTTGAATTGATCACCTCAGCCATAATGGAATATTTTGAGGCCGCTTGAGACAATCGTTTAACTTGTCTGATACGATGACCGCCTTTATAAAAATTTTCTATCTCCGATTCTGTGTAACCGACTCTTTGCCCATATTTTTTTATGACTCCTTCTGTCATTTGGCTTTGCCCTTTTGTGATTATTTTCATACATCGTTAATATTTTCAGAGGGTTATATCTGCATGGTCGTTGGAGCTATATTTACAGGACAGGATTCAATCAGGCCTGATAAAGACTACACGTATTCAACGCAGAAAGCGAAGATAAGCTTAAGACCAAAATATTTAACACCCTATATCTTGGTCTTCTTCAAATATTTAATCACCTCACGATCCAAAGGAAATTGTCCTGGCCATTCATGGAGTGTTGGCCGTTTTTGCGACAGCTCCGAATTTTGTAAAACGACATTCAGTCCGAAGGGCGTCTGGACCTCGACTGTACTATTACCGGAAACCACATGTGAGCCGTCGAGCATGAGGGCGGCGGTACCCGAATTAGTAATTAGCTTACGGTTGTTGAGTCGATCCTCTCTGTTGGGCCAGCAGACGTTACGGCAAAAGCCGCATACTGTGTAATAGAACCAGTCAGGATCAAAAACAGCGTTACGGTAGTCGGCAAGGCCGCTATGAGCATCCTGCATCTGGGGGTCCGCTTTCTGCAAACTGATGCATAACTTATCAAGTTCCCATTTGTTCCTGGGCAACGGACGTCCCAGGCGATATGGGCTCCAGTTAGACCAAGTACCGGCAATCGCTAAACCCTCATAGCCGCTGCAGCCAATCCAGCAGCATGTGTTGGGACGCTTGCTGGAAATAGTTTCTGTAATTCCAGCGACAGTAACTTGAACTGATTCCTTGGGTTGAATCATTTCCACGGGGCAGACCAAGCTACACATTTTGCATCTGTCGCAAGGATGTTCTTCGTCCGGGATGGGTGTATCGGGTGTCAGGCGAGCGGAGGTAAGAACGCTACCCAACTCAACCAACGCTCCAAACTCCCTGGTCAACAAATTACCGCTCCAACCCAAGCGACCAATTCCGGCAGCGAGTGCCGCATAGCGATGAGAAAATTCGGGATGAAACTCAGTCATTTCACTAATATTCTCGGCGTTCTCCTCGGGCCTATAGTTGTTGTTGATGTCTACGTTAACAGCTTCGAACCCCTCTGATCGAAGTTGTTCTGCGATCGTATCGCCTATCGTATAAAGCTTCTGAACGACAGATTTCCTATTGTGGCAGTGAGGTCGCCATTTCTTTTTGCTTATGAAGTGCCTCACCAAATTTTTATCTAAAGATATTGCAAACGAGATAATTGAATTTGCCTTCGGGAGTAGGTAGCATGGATCGGCTGAAGGTGGCCCTTCGCTCAGGATT
>JASFFF010000041.1:0-13719 GCA_050124445.1 Desulfosarcina sp. | reverse complement strand
GTGCCCCCAGGGGGCCATCCGCGAAAGCGGGCGAGAGTTGGGGGTGCTCGAAACCGGAACCGCCAATGGCGTCGCCTTTGCCCACGGCCGGTTGCGCGTTGGCGAAGCCATGGCACCGCCGTTGATACGGCAGGTCCGGGACTGCGCCTGGTCCGGTGGCCTGACCCTGATCGATGCGCCGCCGGGCACCTCATGTCCAGTGATCGCCGCCATGAAGGATACCGATTTCGTGTTGCTGGTCACCGAGCCCACCCCCTTCGGCCTGCACGATTTGAAACTGGCCGTGGAAGCGGTGAAGATACTCGAGATACCAATGGGGCTGGTCATCAATCGCGCCGATATGGGCGACGACCGGGTCAAGCGCTATGCCCAAGCGGAAAACCTGCCCGTCCTTTTGGAAATCCCCTTCGACCGGCAGATTGCCGAAAGCTACTCCCGTGGTGCGCTCTTCGCCTTGGACCAACCGGCCTGGAAAGAACGATTTCGCAGGCTTTATGAACGCATTGCCATGATCACGGCCAAGGAGGCCGTTGCCTTATGAAGGAACTGGTTATTTTAAGTGGTAAAGGGGGTACCGGCAAGACCAGCTTGACGGCGTCTTTCGCGGCCATGGCCGGCGGCTGCCTGCTGTGCGATGCCGATGTAGACGCAGCCGATTTACACCTTTTGATGCAGCCCGTCATACGCAAACGGACCGATTTCAAGGGTGGCGGCGTGGCGGTTATCGATCCGCAGCGCTGTACCGAATGCGGCACTTGCATCGAGTTGTGTCGGTGGTCGGCGATCCGTACGGATTTTGTCGTCGACGAGATCGCCTGTGAAGGCTGCGGGGTATGCGTGGATTTCTGTCCGGAGCAGGCCATCGATTTTCCGACAAAAACCTGCGGCCAGTGGTTTATTTCCGACACCCGGTTCGGCCCCATGGTTCATGCCCGCCTGGGCATTGCCGAGGAAAACTCAGGCAAACTGGTCAGCCTGGTTCGCCAGCAGGCACGGCAATTGGCCGAATCACGCCGTATCGATCTGATCATCACTGACGGGCCCCCGGGGGTGGGCTGCCCGGTCATCGCCTCGGTAGGTGGGGCCAACAGCGCCCTCATCGTTGCCGAGCCCACCGTCTCCGGCATACACGACATGGCCAGGGCAATCGACCTGTGTCACCATTTCAAGGTGCCGGTGATGGTGTGTATCAATAAGTTCGACCTGAATCCGGAAAACACGGCCACCATTGAGCATATGTCCCGGGACGGCGGCTTGCCGGTGGTTGGGCGCATCCCTTTCGATGCGGCCTTTACTCGAGCCATGGTTCAGGGACAGACCCTGCTGGAATATGACGGCAACGGGGCTGCCGGCAGTCATCTGCGGCAGCTATGGGCTGATATCATGCATAGCCCGGCCATGACGACCCAATTATCAACACCAATGAAACAAGGAGCGATGTAACATGCAAAACGGAAGAATCGCCATCCCTTCGATGGCATCTGGCGGTCTCGACGGCACCCGGTCCGGCCATTTTGGCCATTGCGACACCTTTACCCTGGTGGATGTGAAGGATGGCTCCATCGAAAAGGTGGCTACCATTGCCAATCAGGCCCATGTGCAAGGCGGCTGCATGGTGCCGGTGAACCTGTTGGCCGACAACCAGGTCAACGCCCTGATCGTCGGCGGTATCGGCATGCGACCGTTGATGGGATTCCGTCAAGCGGGCATCGATGTTTATCACGATGATCAGCGGCCCGAAATCCGTCCGGTGGTGGAGGACCTCATTGGCGGCAAACTGCCCATGATTGCCGATGATCAGGTTTGTGGCGGCGGCCACTGATAATCCAGGCAATGGGACTGAAAGGAGGAAACCGATGAAAATTGCCGTTACTTCCTCAGGGCAGGCACTGGATTCACCTGTGGATCCCCGGTTTGGGCGGGCGGCCTACATCTTGATTGTCGATGCCGACACCATGACCGTCGAAGTTGTCGACAACGCTGAGAATGTCAACGCCTTCAAAGGTGCCGGCATTCAGGCCGCTAGCACGATCAGTGACAAGCATGCCGAGGTGCTGCTGACCGGGTTCTGCGGCCCCAACGCGTTCAAAGCACTGGAAGCCGCAGGGATCAGCGTGGCCGGCGAGGTGAGCGGCACGGTCCGCGAGGCGGTGGCCGCGTTTATGGATGGAAAAATAAAAACCGTGTCCGCGCCCAATGCGCAGGGACATTGGTAAATCCTGCCAGCGATGCATCTCGCATCCGACATGCAAAGGGTGATCAAATGACCTACGAAGAGATCATTCGGTTTCACGGACATGAATGTCCCGGGCTCGCCATGGGATACAAAATGGCCGCGGCTGCGCTGGAGCACCTGGAATCGATGCGCGCCGAGGACGAAGAGCTGGTCGCCATCGTGGAAAACGATGCCTGCGGCGTAGATGCGTTGCAGTGTGTTACCGGCTGTACCTTCGGAAAAGGCAATCTCATCTTTCATGATCATGGGAAACACGTCTACACCATCTACTGCCGATCCACTGGTGCGGGTGTTCGGGTACATTTTCACGGAAAGGGCGTTCCCGAAGGCCTAAAGGACGAACGAATCGCCCTGGCCAAATGGATTCTGACCGCCTCCAGGGATAGCGTGCTTGATGTGACCCCGGTAACTATTCCCGAGCCGGAACCGGCTAAAATACGTGAATCCATGCTGTGCGTATGCTGCGGTGAAAGCGTCATGGAATCGCGTGTGCAGCGGTTGTGTGACAAGCCAGTTTGTATTCCTTGTTATAAGAAACATAAGCATCGTGAAGAAACGATCGCGAGTAAGCGATCGGTTTAACCAGCTGAATGTTTTCTCGGGCATCGGCGCCGTGCAGCGCAAAGCAAACGACGGTTCCGATGGGTCGTTGATATCGGAAAGAAAAGGAGGTGATCCCATGCCCAACAAAGATGGAACCGGACCGGGCAATTCCAGGTCCGGCAAAAAGCAGGGCCGATGTGCCGGCAATCAGCGCAGAAAAGGCGCCGGTCGCAGAAGCGGTCAAGGAAAACAAGGCAGGCGTGGCAACGGCCCGTTTCGGGAAGACAATGCCGACCGATCTTGACCAGCCGGTGCACCTGACAACTCGATGTCCGGATGATTCGTTAAAGGCCAGCGGAAAGGGGGTGATAGACGTACCCGGATATGATGGAAGCGGACCCGATTGTGCCGGTCCGATGACTGGTGGCAGGCGGAGAACAACCGGTTGTTTTCCGCCTCTGAAAGGTAGAATGAAAATCAGCTGTCGCTCGCTTGGCATGCAACAGCTGCGGATACCCACCGCCAGTTAATGGCTCCTGGCAGCGGGTCTTTTGAATGGCTTCCAACTTCGCACCTCGGCATACCCCCACCCGTGTTCGTGGTAAAAAAAAAGGATAGATGCACGCGTCGCTAAACCTCTCGGATCACTCGGCCAGGCAACATTGCGCCAATTTTTAGGCAGACTTTTTATGACGTCTGTTGTATAGAGGTGATTCTTTTAACATCCACAGGCCAGTAGCTCGAATTGGTAGAGCACCGGACTCCAAATCCGGGTGTTGGGGGTTCGAATCCCTCCTGGCCTGCCACTAAAAAGCAGGCAATGCGCCAGTTCGGCAATACCCTGCTTTTATTGTTTCAACAGCCGGAATCGGGTAATGGTTTCCGCACCTGCGACCCGGCTATTCGTCCGTTACCTCCCGCCCTTTCAGTTCCCGCCGATTGAACGCCGACGCTTTGACGGCCTTGTGGTAAAAAGTTAAAAAACCGATTAAAGAACTCACCATCCAGGCCGATAACTGTTTGAGAAGCCAGGAAATTGTCAGGTGTTGGATCTTTTGATCGAACACTTGCGCCAGACCCCCTATTCAGAGGGATCCGATGTCTGAACCCATGTTCAAACTGATCGCCGCCGAACCGGCACATAGGCCCCCAGCTCGGGTGTACCTGGATTATTACCAGCTCACCGAAGCACCGTTTGCCATCACACCGGATCCCGAGTTTCTCTTTTTCGCCAGCAGTCACAAACAGGTACTCGACCGGATTCGTTATGCCATCGACGGCTGCATGGGATTTATCCTGCTGACTGGTGAAGTGGGCACCGGCAAGACGACCATATGCCGCACATTGCTGGATCAGTTGAACGGCAATGCCGAAACCGTCTACGTGATTAATCCCTCCGTTACCGGCTATGAACTATTGACCAACATACTTGAAGATATGGGCATGCCTGTGGGAACGCAGGTCAGTAAGAAAGATCTGATTGATCAACTTAGCCGGCATTTGCTGTCCGCCAATTCAGGCCGCCCTTTTGTGGTCATCATCGACGATGCCCAAACCATGCCACCGGACACCCTGGAGGACCTTCGGCTGCTATCCAACCTGGAAACGGATAAGCGTAAATTGATTCAGGTGGTCCTCTCCGGCCAGCAGGAGCTCTTGGACAAGCTCGCCGAACCGCGCTTGCGGCAATTGAAACAACGCATCGCCGTCCATTGCCCGCTGGCGCCCTTGTCCGTCGATGAAACCGCAGGATACATTTCCCGTAGACTCTCTGTGGCCGGCAATCAAGGGCAAGTCAGCTTTTCCAGTACCGCGGTTCAGTTGATCCACAAGACGTCCGGCGGCATTCCTCGCCTGATCAACAAAATCTCTGATTTTTCGCTTACCGCCGGATACGTCGATGACGCCCAGGGCATTGAATCGTCGCATGTAAAAACGGCCTTGGCGGAAATGGCCGACCTGGCGTTTGAACCGAAACAGAGCTTAGCCCGCCGGTTGCGGTTCGCATTTCCGGCAGCGTGCGTCGGGTTGGCGCTCATCAGCATACTGATTGTCGTCTTGGGGAGCGATGCCTTCGGCCTGCGGAAAACCTCGCTGATGCCGCCTGTCGCCGGCGACCCGATTGCCAAGTCAGTCCGGTTATCCGAACCACCGCAAAACCCAGCCACCCTCCTGGCCACGCCGGCACCAAGCGATGAACCGACGCCATCCAGCACCACCGGCAGGATCGACGAAGCCCGCCCAACCGCATCTCGATCCGGAGTGTCCCGGAGCCCATACCAGCCTGCACCCTATGCACTACAATTGGATTCATTCCGTACATTGGCGCGTGCTGAACAGAGCAAAGCCAAATACCGCGAGCAAGGGGTGCCTGCCGTCTGGCAGTTGCTCGAAAAAGGCAATTGGTATCGGATCGTGGTCGGAAAATTTGAAAACCAAGCGCAGGCGCACCAGTTTCAAAAAAAACATGGTTTGCCTGATGCTTTGCTTATCAAAGCCCCCTGGTCCGTAAAGGTCTTGCACCAACAGCCGGGTTTGTCATCCACAGAAATAATTAGAATTCTAAAACATAATGGTTACGACAGCCTAATAGAAACCAGCCTGACAGGCGATAACGAAGTCTATACCGGTCTATTTCAATCGTCGGCGAAAGCCGCTTCGACCGCTGAGCAAATTAGCCGCAACGATCAGTTACTGGCCCAGGTGGTCCGTCGGAAAACGGCGCCTGGACAATTGGAGTGACAACGGAGCAGATTCATGAGCCTAATGAACGATGCCTTGCGAAAAAAAAACCGCGAACAGTCAGGAGATTTGGTGGCACCGGGCTTTGCGGTCAATGCCCGGCGTCGGCGGATACCTTGGAAATGGGCTGCCACTTCGATGGCCCTGCTCTTGATTGCGGTTGTGACGATCGTGGGTGTGTATCTGTGGCAACCCGATTCTGGTCGTGCTCTGGCGGTGAACCTATCCGCAACGCCGCCCATCCCACCACGAAAAAACTTGTCGGATCAGACGACACCAGCACCGACGCCACCCCCGGTCGAAGCGGTGACCATAGCAACTGCTGCATCGGCAACAGACACCCCGAGGCGGCCAAAACCCGCGGAACCTGACAGCGTCCGGGGCACGGATGCAGCGTCGATTCCTGCCAGCACCGATATCGAACCGGAAATCGGGAGGCCTGGTCGCCCATCGGCCGAAGCGGCTGACGCGCCATCACCGCCAATTGAAGCGTCTGTGGAGCCAACTCCCAGGGATCCGACGGTCGCTTCACGCTCCTTTGAGCCGGGGCCGGATCGACCCAGTGTCCGTCAGCCCGATGCACCACCCGCCCCACCGCTCTCCAGAACGGTTAACCGGACGAGCAAATTGACTGCAAGCAAGCGGACAGATTCAACCCCATCGGCAACCGCCGGACAGGAAAACCTGTTCTATGAGAAGGCGCTTGCCTATCATCGCAGCGGCCGCTTCGTCCAGGCCATTCGACTTTACCGGCAGGTCCTCAGAGCCGATGCCGATCACCCGGGTGCCATGCTCAATCTATCCAGTGCATACATGCAGCAAGGCAATTTTGTAGACGCCAAACCCCTGCTGGATCGTTTGAATCATGCCAACCCGCGGCCCGAAGGGATATTACTCAATCAGGGCATTGCCGCCATCGGCATGGGGTTCCCGGAAAAAGGACTGACCTATTTGGACAAGGCAGCCGCCGAATCGGATGCATCAGCCTGGGAGATCCGCTTTCATCGTGCCGTGGCCTTGTCCCGATTGAGCCGGCACGCCGAAGCATTGGCGCTTTACCGGATGGTGGAAATGGAGCGACCCGACGATCCGCAACTTCAGTTCAACTTAGCGGTGACCTGCGACTCGCTGGAACGGTACCCGCAGGCCCTTATCCACTATGAGGCTGTCTTGCACATGGGTCCGGGAGGGTCCGGGTCCGAGAGGGAGACCATCGTCCAGCGCATCCGGACCATTCGAAAATACCTGGGCAACGATCGATGGGCGGAAAAAAGGTAACAACATGGCCAAACGCATCGGCGACATTCTCATCGAACTGGGCTTTATCGACCGCGATCAGCTGGAGATGGCCGTTTCGGAATCTCAAAAAACCGGCAACATGCTCGGTGACGTGTTGTTGCGATTGGACTGGATTACCCAAGAACAGCTCCAGATGAGCCTGGCCGTGCAAAGCGGTGCCAAGTTGCTGGACACAGAGGCCATCAAGGTTGATCCCGGATTGGTTGGTCAAGTACCCCAATCGTTTGTGACCGGCCACGGGATCATGCCGCTTCAAAAGCGTGACAACACGATTTTAGCCGCCACCAACAACCCTTTCGACGTGGTGGCCAAAGACAAATTGGCCCGGATCACCGGCTGCCAGGTGGAAACCTACATCGCTTCAAAGGACTGGCTGAACCAAGCCATCGAGCTATACTACAAGACCGCGCAAGCCATCGACGCCGACATCGATCGGGTCACCCATGCCTCGGTGGCCGATGCCAATTTCGAAGAAAACCAAATCGTCATTCTGGGAGACCGGCTCATTGAAAAGGGGCTACTCTTGGGCGCCAGCGATATCCATGTGGTACCGGATATCAACCTCGTAAGGGTCTATTACCGCATAGACGGGGTGTTGCAACAAACCTTTCTCTTTCCCGTCCGATTTCACAAAAGCCTGGTCACCCGCTTTAAAATCATGGCCGACATGGACATCTCCAACCCCAATATCCCCCATGATGGCCGTATAAAATATTCAGGCGAAATCGGCGAGTTGGACCTGCGTGTATCGACCTTCCCGACCCACCTGGGCGAAACCGTGGTCATGCGGTTGTTGATATACAGCAAAGTGGTGGGAAACTTGCAGCGACTGGGCCTTGAAGATGCAGACTACGACCTGTTTTTGCAAAACATCCAGCGGCCCTACGGCCTGATCGTGGCCACCGGCCCCACCGGTTCCGGAAAAACCACCACCCTCTATTCGGCGCTGATGACGGTCAACAACCCCAACATCAACGTGATGACCGTGGAGGACCCCATCGAGTATGTGATCCCGACCATCCGTCAGACTGCCGTCAACCCCAAAGCAGGGCTCTCTTTTGGCAATGCCCTGCGATCGGCCATGCGCCAGGACCCGGACATCATCCTGGTGGGTGAAATTCGCGATACGGAAACGGCAGATCTGGCCCTAAGGGCCTCCATGACCGGTCATCTGGTGTTTTCCACCCTGCATACAAACGACGCCGCCTCGGCCATCAACCGCCTGCTTGATCTGGGGGTCAACAAAGGCATCCTGGCCTCCTCCCTGAGCATGGTCATCGCCCAGCGGCTGGTCCGCAAAATTTGTCTTAACTGCTGCGAGCAGACCGCCCCCACCGATCAGCAAAAAGCCACCTTCGATCAACACGGCATCACCCCGCCGGAGCACCTGGTCGTTCCAGTTGGATGCGACTCCTGTTTCCAGGCCGGCTACCGAGGACGGACAGGCATCTACGAGGTGATCCGCGTGGATCGGGAAATACAATCTTTGATCTTTTCCGGCGCCTTGCACAGCACCATTGAAGAGGCTGCCATCAAGGCGGGTACCAACCTGATGCTCACCCAGGCCCTGAAAAAAGCCGCCGCCGGCATCACCGCTTACGACGAAGTTTACCGGGTCGTAGCCGATGCCTAAATTCCGCTACCAGGCCATTGATCCTGTCGGCCGCCTGGCCAAGGGCAATGCCATTGCCGCCAGCGACCGGGAGCTGGAGACCAAATTGGCTGACAAGGATCTCACCCTGGTTTCCTGTCGTGTGCATGCAGATGGCGTTTTCAGCAAAAGCATCCTCGGCAAGCGCATCGGCAACCGCGACATCATCGAGTTCTACCACCGCCTTTACCAGACCCTTGAATTGGGCCTGCCCATGCTGTCGGCCCTGGAAGAAAATGCCATTCAGCTGCCTTCCAAACCCATGCGTCGTATTGTTGATGAGATTCGCATCGCCATAGAAAACGGCAACACGTTCACCAATGCCATGTCGCGGTTTCCCAAGGTCTTCGGCAAGCTGGACCTGGCCATTATCCGCATGGGTGAGGAGACCGGCGTTTTGCCCAAATGCCTCAAAGATCTCTCGGCCTTCCTGGAATGGCGCGAGGACATGCGCGCCACGGTCAAAAGGGCCGCCATTTATCCCTCCTTCGTGGTCATCGTCATCGTGGCGGTTGTCGGCGTCTGGGTGGGATACGTGCTGCCTCAGCTGGCCAGCCTGCTGATGCAGATGGGCGTGGAATTGCCTTCCATGACCCGATTCATCCTGAACTTGAGCCAATTCGTTAAAACATACTGGCCGATCATCCTACTGGCCGCCGTGCTGTCGATCATCGGTGTTTTCTTGATGCAACGGTCGAAGAAGGGCAGTGTGCTGCTACATCAGTATATTCTCAGGCTGCCGATTATTGGTGGGGTGGTTTCAAATATTGCCATGGCTCGGCTCAGCAACAACTTTGCCACCATGTACCAGGCTGGGATGTCCATCAACGGCATTTTTGAAATCCTGGCTGAAGATGTGCTGGGTAATCGGTATCTGGAGATGCTGCTCAAACGCGCATTTGACGCGGTGCAGCAGGGCGATGCCATTTCCGACGGCTTCGAGAAGGCCGGCGGTTTCCCGCCATTGCTGTTGGGCGCCGTTCGCAACGGTGAAACCACCGGCACCTTGGATGTCTGCTTCAAGCGACTGGGCTCGTATTACGATCGGGAGGCCAAACGGACCGTCCAAACCATGATCGCTTCCATCGAGCCCATGTCGATTATCATGTTGGGCGGCATATTCGGCTTTATCGTCCTCTCCATTCTCTTGCCGCTCTATGATGTAATCGGACAGTTTTGATGGATCGGGGGTGGTGTTCAAGGTTTACTGTTCGGGGTTCTGAGCCGAAAGGGCGTCAGGTCAGTCAACCGTGAACCAGAAACCCTGAACCGTGAACCCTTAACCTTAACCGTGAACCCATCAACCGTGAACCGTACTAATAACTCTCCCGAATCTGCTCCACCGTCAAGGCTTGATCGTAAACGGCCACACCATCGATAGATCCGGTAAAAAAATGACGCGTGCCTTCATTGTCGGCACCGATGGTCAAATCCACGCCGGGAACCACGGGAAGGCTGACAGTTACCGTGGTTTCATCCAGGGCGCCGTTGAAATAAATCTGCATGCGGTTGGCGGTATCGTCATAGACCAGGGCCACGAAATGCCATTGGTCGGGAATCATGGCGATGGATTTGCGGGTCACGGTGTAGCTGCTGCCGTCACCGATGCCGCCATACGGTCGGCCATTGTCCACACCCAGGAAATAAAAATAGCTGCCACTGCGCCGGGAGATGATTTTCGCATATCTGCCCGGTGTCTGTTCGCGGATCCAAGCCGTCAATGTGAGTCCGCCGGTCAGGCGCAAATCCGGGTGATCGGCCACGCGAACAAAATCATTGCCGTCCACGTGCAGGGCGGCATTGGGCAAACCAAACCGGTCGGCTGTATAGGTTCCACCGACCCGTGTACCGTCATGCGCACCGGCGCCGCCATCTTCTGCAGTACCGTTAAATGCGTAGGACACCACACGGCTGGGATGCGCCGAGCCATTTAACAAGCTGCGTATTTCAGCATCGGTCAGGGCCCGATCATAGACGGCCACATCATCGAGATCCCCGATAAAAAAGTTCTGGGTCCCTTCAGAATCGGCACCGATGGAGAGATCGACACCGACCATGACCGGCAGGGTCTGATTCACGGTGGTCATCCGCTCGGTACCATCAAAATGCAAAAACATACGATCGATTGCGTCGTCGTAGACGACTGCCAAATGGTTCCATCGATTGAGCGACATCAACAGGGATTTACCGGTGACGGTATAGTTGATATCGTCCCCGATGCCAGCGTAGGGATGGCCGCGGTCCACACCCAGGAAATAAAAGTGGTAGCCGGTGCGACGAGAGATGACCTTGGCGTATCGGCCCACGGCGGTCTCCTTCACCCAGGCCATCAGGGTCAACTGGCCGGTCAGATGAAGGCTGGTATGGTCGCCCACGCGCACGTAATCCCCGGACCCGTCAAAAGTGAGTGACGACCCGCTGCCATCGGGGGTGTCCGTTGACCAGGCCGTATCCCCCGCCAGGGTGCCGTCGTTGCCGCCCACCCCATCGCCGGCGGTCATGCCGATTCCCTCATCGAAATCCCATCGGGAAACGGGTGACGGACCCGCACTGCAGGCGACCACGGTGATATTGAACTGCCGCTGCACCGCATTCCCGTCGGCATCGCTCAGTGTCACCACGAGCGGATAGTTGCCCGTTGTGGGCGGCGTCCCGCTGGGATGATAGGTTGATCCTGCAGGCGTAAGGCTGAGCCAGGCAGGCGACGTGGTGGCCGACCAGGTGTAGGGTGCAACCCCGCCTCGGGCAAACAGGTCGCCGCGATAAGATGTCCCGCTGCAGCCATCGGGCAGCTCGTTGTTGAGCAGGGTCAACCGGCCGCCCGTGCGGTCGAAACAACCGGCCTGGTTGCGCAAGTCGGCCAAGGAGACCACCTTGGCCAGATCCAAAGGGGACGTGGTCGCAATGCCTGAATAGGCGCCCGACGTTCCCGGCGTTGAATCGAGGTTAACATCCGATCCCCCGCTAATGATCAGAAAGGCCGTATCGACCGTGCCGTTCGTGGTGATGGCGGTGGATCCGCGACCGCACACGCCGCCGCCGGCCACAGCCGCTAGGTTGCCGTCGTAGGCGTAGACCAGCGACCGCTGCCAGGCATCGTCACGGACGCCGGCCGCATCGACAAACTCGGCGGCGCTGGGCAAGCGACCGTTGGCAACGCTCCAGGCAATAACCGAACGGGAGGCCCGATCAAGCATATCCTGCGTGCTTGCCATTCGATACCGCATGGCTACAGGGCCGACCGCATGCATGCCGGCACCGATCAACACGCCGACGATGACAACGGTCAAGATCACAGGCATGAGGGTCATGCCGGATTGGCCGTTGCTGGATCGGGAGAGGAAAGGTATGGCCATGGGCATGCTGATTCCGTTTACCGCTCAGGGGCTGATGGTCAACACGAAGGATCGGCTGGTGCAGTTGTCCAGACTACTCCCCCCTGCGCAGGCGGGATCATTTGCCGGATTGCTGTTATCACGCACCCAAACCGTCAATAGAAAACTGCCGGCAGTGGTGGGCGTTCCGTTGATAAGGATGTGGTCGGAAGCCGTCCAAACAGCACTGGTTTCAGCCAAGACCGAAATGTTTGTGTCGAATCCGATGTTGCCGGTATCTGTGTGGTTGCGAAAGTTTAAACCGGAGGGTGCCGATCCGGTGGCTGTTTCAACGCCCCAAAGAAAATTGCCGCCGGCGGAAAAAGGGACGCCGCCATCGACGAAAATCGCCGCTGAATAGGGGCTGGTAAGTCGGCCTGGCGGCAATTCGTTGTTCAATATGCTTAGCTGCGGTCCCCGGCACCCGATCTTGTCGCGCAGTTCCTCCAAGGTGGCCCATTGCACGATATCATCATAGGTCTCCGGCCGATTGATGTCCGTGGCATAGCCGTCCATGTCACCCACACCGTTCGGATAGACATCGATCACGGTAGTCCCGCTAACCGCTTGGCTCCCGGCCGTCTGATTGTTGAAATTCTCACCACCGCTCAACACGATGAAAGCCACATTGCCGACGGTAACCGGCGTACTGCAGGCAACATCTGGGCATTGACGCAGGCTAAGCCGAGTGGCCCGACGGGTGCATAGGTTGCCGGTGGTCGGATCACCGTCTGCCAGCACGGCGTCGTAAACGTATTGGATGGGCCGACTCCAGGCATCGTTGCGTTTTTTCATGACACCGGGGAACTGGGCCAGGGAAGGCAATTCTCCACGATTGGCCGCAGCATGGCCGATGATTGCCTCGGTCCCAGCAGCGACGGTTTCCGAGGATTCAATCCGTTTGGCCCGGATGGAGAGGGGCGCAATTAGCGAGGCGCCAAATCCAACGATCAGGCCGATAATCACGATGACAATAGCCATTTCTATCATCGTGAAACCGGCTTGACTGGATTTCATGACGCCCTGCATGGCAGTGCTGCGAATCTGCATACCCGCCCCACCCTCTTACAACAAAACAGCCGCCTCCGCACCATCAGTGGCGGTGGAAGGCGGACATGATGCCTATTCGTATGGAAGGTCAACCGGACCCTTATAGCGGCATGTAAAAAGCGCCCACCGGACTGTTTGCTGACACGTAGTCTTCGTTGGCGCGGATATTGCCGGTGTTGAAGACACCGTCGTCATACTTGGTATCGATCTCCTGGGCAACATCCCAGGGGAGGTTGTCATATCGGATGAAGTGATCGGCACCGCCGCCGGGATTGACCCAGTACACCTGATAGATGTCCCCAAAAGCATGACGCGGGTAACTGTCGAGGCCGTCGCCGTCAAAATTGCCAGTTAGGATACCCGCCAAGGCCAGATCTTCAAAAGCCTGATCGGCTTCTGCGGCGCTGATCTGGCCATCGCCATTTCCATCGTGGGTGTCGTTGGGCGGTGTCGTGGCTGAACTCTCATCGCCAGGATAGACACCATACTTGTCGTAGTAGGTGTAAATGCCCGCCCGCAACTCATCGGCTGACTTGACGACACGCTTGGTCTTGGCGTTCTGGATCATGGCCTGGCCTTTGAGTACGCCACCAATCAGCAGGCCGATGATCACCAGCACGATGGCGATCTCCACCAGGGTAAACCCTTTTTGATTCTTAATCATTGCCTTTCCTCCGTTTCAGTTTGGAGCCACAGCGGCTTGGAAGTGACTCAACTTTGGTTGCCTTCGAATGAACCATTTATATTATCGGCCGTGTGCGTTGGTCACTTTAACGCTGGAACACGTGCATGCCGCAACCAATATGCCGGTTACACACGCTGGC
>JASFFF010000040.1:0-13752 GCA_050124445.1 Desulfosarcina sp. | reverse complement strand
CAAGGCGGTGCTATACAGCAACGACGGGGACGACGGTAACTTTTACCTGGTGGACAACGATAACTCCTCCACCCGCATCGGGGTATTGGGCACCATCCATCCCAGCGATAAATATGAGGTCGGCACGCGCCTTGAATTCGAGTACCAGACCAACCCCAGCAACCTGGTCAATCAGGAAGACAAACGCGTGGAGGACCTCGGTTTTGAGAAACGCCACCTGGACCTGTGGGTGGACAGCAACTCGATCGGGAAATTTTCCCTGGGCTGGGGATCCACAGCTTCGGACGGTACCTCGGAGATGGACCTGTCCGGCACCGGGGTCATTGGCTACTCTTCCATCGCCGACATGGCCGGCGGGCAGCTGTTCTTCAACAAGAACACCGGTGCGTTGTCCGATACACCCATTATCGCGGTGTATTCCAATTTGGATGGACTGGGGCGCGAGGAGCGCATCCGCTACGACAGCCCCTCGTTTAACGGATTTGTCGGCTCGGCATCCTACGTGGCCGAGGGCGGGGGTGACCTGGCCGTACGTTATACCGCTCAGATGAATGCTTTCAAATTGGCAGCCGCTGCGGCCTATGCCAATCCGGGCAGTTCGTCGATTTTTATTGAAGATCAACTGGCCGGTTCGGTTTCCGTCCTGCACGACTCCGGGTTCAACGGCACCTTTGCCATGGGCACCCGTGATCAAAAAGGGGCCGGTGTCAACGATGCGGGTTTTTTCTACACCAAGTTCGGCTACCGCGGCAGCTGGTGCCCCCTGGGGGTGACCTACCTGTCTGCCGACTTCGGCCGCTTTTCGGATTTTGATGTCAACGGCGACGATGCCGACACCGTCGGCCTGCAGATGGTTCAGGACCTGGAGACCTGGGGCAGCGAGGCCTACCTGGGCTACCGCTTTCACAAACTGGACAGAAACGGCGTCGATTTTGACACCATCAACGCCATCATGACCGGCATGCGGGTGAAGTTCTAAATGATGCCAAAATGGATTATTCTAATGACAGCGGTGGCCTTGATCGCCGGATGTGCGGGGTCGCCGCAGCCCTTTGACTATCATGATGACCGGGATGAAAAGCCGGGGCCGGGGCTGTTTTCCGGTGAGGAAGGCGGGTTCATTATCCATGGCGGTCCTGCGGACAAGGCCCCTGCTGCAGAAAAGACATCTGAGAAGAAGGACAGCCAACCCAAAGCGCCCGCGCCGTAATCTTTTCGAACCGCTTGCATTGCCTACACGGCGGCGGCCGGGATAGGCATACCGGCGCCGCCAGTGCATGCTTGCCTTGACACAGGCCAGGTAGGCATTGTCCATGTCCGTCTTCTGTCCTCCGTCGTCCGTCGTTCGAACCCCGAACCCAGAACCCTGAACGATGAAACTCGAACCTTGAATCCTGAGAGATCATCAACAATGAGCAGACAGCCGGATAAATTCCAGAACCGCATGGTGACCACGGTTATCGACCCTGAGAAATGCATTGGCTGCGGTCTTTGCGTGGCGGTTTGTCCCAAAGAGACGCTGACAATGAAAGCGGACAAGGCGGTGGTCAGCGGCAACGAATCGCTCAACTGCGACCACTGTGCGGCCGTGTGCCCCACCGAGGCCATCCGCGTTGAAGCGCTGGATCGAACATTGGTCCGCTTCAGCAGTTTTGAAGCCGACAGCCGCTGGTGCGGCCACGGACGCTTCGATACCACCAGCCTGGTGAACCTGATGGCTTCCCGGCGCTCCTGTCGCAGCTACAGCGACCAGCCGGTGGCGCGAACACTATTGGAGGATTTGGTGAAGATCGGCATTACCGCACCCTCGGGCTCCAACTGCCAGCCCTGGACCTTCACCATCCTGCCGGATCGGGCCTCGGTCGACCGCCTGGGACGGCAGGTGGGTGATTTTTTCCGCAAGACCAACCGGCTGGCGGAAAAAGGCTGGCTGCGCACCCTGCTCAAATGGATCGGCAAACCCGAGTTGGACACTTACTTTCACCAACATTATGCCACTGTGGAGATTGGGCTGGCCGCCTGGGATCAGGGTCAGCGCGACCTGCTGTTTCATGGGGCCAGCGCCGTGATCGTGGTGGCCGCCGACAACGACGCCTCCTGTCCCGCCGAAGACGCCCTGCTGGCCACGGCCAACATGCTGCTGGCCGCCCACACCATGGGACTGGGCACTTGCTTGGTTGGCTTCGTCATCGAGGCCATGCGGCGAGATAAAGGCATTGTGCGCCACCTGGGCATTCCCGACCATGAGATTCCTTCTGCCGTGATCGCCCTGGGTTGGCCCGAGGAAACCTATCAGCGTATTGCAGGGCGCAAAGCGGTGACCATCCGTTACTCGGAATCCGGCGATGCTAAGTAACCGGTTATGATGAAGCATAATTCTGATTAGAGGAAATTTGCATTCAGCCGATAACAATGCCATATTGACCTATCATGGCGCCCGATCAAGGATCGTCGGGCATGATTACAAAATGACCGGCGGACGCTTGATCCCGGCTCCCAAAGGTGGACTGCGTTGACCATCACCCATCTGATCGCATTTACGGCGGGACTCCTGCTGCTTTATTACGGCGCCGGCTGGCTGGTACGGGGCTCCTCCTCGCTGGCCCGCAGCCTGGGGCTGACGCCCATGGTCATCGGACTTACCGTGGTGGCCTTTGGCACCTCGACACCCGAACTGGTGGTTAGCCTGGTCTCGGCCTTCAAGGGCAAGAGTATGATCGCCCTGGGTAACGTGGTGGGCAGCAATATTTGCAATATCGCCCTGGTGTTGGGGCTGACCGCCGTGTTCAACCCGGTTAAGACCAGCCGCGTCGTCATTACCCGCGACATCCCGCTCATGCTGGCCATTTCGGCCTACCTGCTGCTGCTCTCGTTCAACTCCGTGATTGGACGCTTCGAGGGCGTCACCCTTTTCGGTGGCATCATCGCCTACACCTGGTTCAATTACAACGTCGCCGTGCGGGTTGGCCGCACCATGCCCGACAAGGCGGTGGCAGCCATTCAATTGCCGCCCCCGCCAAAGGGGGTGATGGAGACACGCTGGGCCCAGTGTGCAATGATTGCCGGGGGCACCGGAGCGGTGGTCTTCGGAGCGGACCTGTTGGTCGATGCGGCGGTGAGCATCATGACCGCCCTGGGGGTGGACGAAAAGTTTGTCGGGCTCACTGTGGTGGCTTTCGGTACCTCGGTTCCTGAGTTGGCCACCTCTGTTGTGGCGGCCATGAAAAAGGAGATGGACATCTCACTGGGCAACCTGGTGGGCAGCAACGTGTTCAACATTCTGAGCGTCATCGGCGCCACGGCCATGGTCCGGCCCATCGTTATTCCTGGGGGCTTTTTGGGCAGCGGTCTGGTGCTGGACTACCTGGTGATGATGATCATCAGCGCGCTGCCCCTGGTGATGATGAAACAGGACTTGACAATTACCCGCAGAAAGGGTCTGATCCTACTCGGTTGTTATGTGGCCTATGTGTGCTTCCTGATCGTGAAGAGCTGAGGCAACCACGATACAGTTGAATAAGACATATTACCAGAATCTGCGTCGCGGATCTGTTTGCTGACGATGCTGTCCGTGTCATGGCGTTGTTCACTGACTCTGCTGCCGGTGACACCTGCTGTTACCGGTCGTTCGGGCCATCGCCGATGGTAACCAAACCAGGTTGATGCAAACCGCCAGAACAGACGCCTTGTTTGTGCACATCATCCCGGACATCTGTCCGGTATTTGGGTATAAGATTATTATCAGCTACAACGACTCACAAACCGGTTCCTCTCTTGATGGGATTCCAGCTTGATGGTGTGCCTGCCCATGGGCCATTTTTTCACCTTTTAGTTTTTCCTGATGCCCACAGTCGATCCCCATACCGGATACGCAATTAGGGCGTGGGTGCAACCGCGGCATCAGTGGAGGAATCCATGGAGCTAATTACCAACCAAGATGCGCCGTCTCCCCTGGTTTTGGTCGTGGATGACGACGACGACATTCGCGACATTTTATCCTATGGCATCCAGAATTCGGGTTGCCGCTGCCTTTCTGCGGAAAGTGCGGAGAGCGCCCTGGAGATTTTAGCGTCATCACCGGTTGAGGTGGTCATCTCCGATGTTCAGATGAAAGGGATGAGCGGTCTGGAGCTCTGTCGCAAGATCAAAGACCATTACACGGCCGATGTGATCATCATCACCGGCCTGGTAAACAATTTTGCCTATGAGGAGATAATCAGTCAGGGGGCCAGCGACTTTATCGAAAAGCCCATCCGGCTGGCGGAGATCGTGGCCCGGCTCAAGCGGGTGCTGCACGAACGCCAGACCCGTGACCAGCTTAAACAGACGGCCGAGGAGCTGCGCGCCAACGGAGAGCGTTTCCAAAAGGCTATGGAAGGGTCCGTCCAGGCCATCGCCCTGGCGGTTGAGATGCGCGATCCGTATACGTCGGGCCACCAGGATCGGGTGGCTGACCTGGCCTGTGCCATCGCCCGGGAATTGGGGCTTCCCGAAGATCGTATATACGGGTTGCAGATGGCCAGCTTGATCCACGACCTCGGAAAACTGACCATCCCCGGCGAGATCCTTTGCAAGCCGGGCCGGCTGTCCGGCCCCGAGTATGCCATGATCCAAACCCACGTCCAGTCGGGCTACGACATTTTGAAAAAGATCGACTTTCCCTGGCCCCTGGCCGACATCGTCATTCAGCACCATGAGCGGCTGGACGGATCCGGCTATCCCCAGGGGCTGTCCGGCGACCAAATCTTGCTGGAGGCACGCATTCTGTCAGTGGCGGATGTTTTCGAAACCATCGGCTCCCACCGTCCTTACCGACCCTCTCTGGGCATTCAGAAAGCGGTCAACGAGGTGACCCAGAACAGCGGACGGCTCTACGATCCCGATGTGGTCCATGCCTGCCTGAAGCTGATCAACGAAGCCGGCTACCGCCTCGTCGGTTCCAAGGGGAAGGCCAAGCTGGTCACCACACAGATGCAGTCCCTATAAAGCTGGATTGATGGACTGCGGTATTTGGCAATGGTGTGATGGCATTGGCATGCCTTTTTATCCAACCGAGCAATCCGTTGAATAAATTACGCATCGGCCCGATTTTTTCAGAACGGCCGCCGTCGCATGGATGGCGGGCTTCTTTCAGCAGCCGGTGCATCGAGCCTGATTCGGGAACATCCGGCTTCCTGCCGCTACGGCCAATCCGTTGAACAGCAGCCATGCCGCTGCGGAGGCGGTTACGGCATCAGACGCCGTAGATGCGGCAGGATCGTCAATCCCGTGGGGTTTTCCCTTTAGGCGACTGAGAAGCGTGTAAGGAACATGCATTCTTTTGTATGCTAAGGCCGCCAAAATGGGAAACGCTCAGCTCGGTTAATCATTTCTTTGACAGCAGACAAATGGTGTCATAATATGGTGTCAAATTGATATCAACTTTTGCTTCTTTCACTGGAGGCCATATGAAAGCAGTCACCATTAGAGGCGTCGATCAAGAATTGGCCGAAAAGTTAAAAGCCACTGCCAAAAAGCAACGAAAAAGCGTCAATCAGCTGACCATAGAGCTGATTAGAACCAGTCTTGGGCTTGACAAAAAGAAGAAATTCTCTTGTGAATACGATGATTTGGATGATTTGTTTGGCAGGTGGGCCGAAGAGGAATTCAAGGCGATTAATTCAAAAATAAAGCGCGAACGAATAATTGATCCGGAACTATGGTCATGAAAAAGGTGTTGATTGACACGAACATTTACTCGCTGGCAATGAAGGGTGAACCCAGGGTTGTAAATTCACTAAGAAAAATTGATCAGATAGGCTTCTCCGTCGTCAGCATCGGTGAACTTTTCTCCGGCTTCAAAGGCGGAAGCCGTGAAGATCAAAATAGGGAAGAACTGAATATTTTTATGGATTCACCACGAGTTGTTGTGCACTCAATTGATGCCGGTACGGCAGATTTTTATGCATCCATACTCAACAACTTGAAGGCTGCAGGTACGCCAATCCCAACCAATGACATTTGGATCGCGGCCGTGGCTTTTCAGCATGGCTATAAGCTTTATGCCAAGGACAGACATTTCGACTTAGTTCATGGGCTATTACAGTTTTAATGTGTCTTTGAGCGTTCAGCTTGATCGCTTTCCAGCCAGTCGCTGCTTCAGCTTAGCGACTCAACAGCCCGCCACTCGGATCTCTTTAATGGAAAACTAACCTGAAGCTAACAGTAGTCTAACAATAGACGTCTAGTTTGCATACGTTTGAATGTAAAACAGTCTGAAATAAATAGGCCATTGCTAACAGATTCATAACGCTGTGCTAACATTTTCCTAACGCACGCTGCGAGTCGATCTGAAAGCGGCTTTCGCCAAAACGGAAACCTGAACGTGCACCTGAGACCAAAATCTTCGTCAGTTTTGCAAACGCAATTATTATCGGTCTGTCTCTGCCCCCAATTTTCTAACATCATCTGACATCCATGAACATATTTCACCTGCTAGTATTCCTATTGCTGTTGTCTTCGGCGGGTTTTTTCATTGGCCGTAAAAAAGCCTTTGCCGTTGCCGGAGACAGGCAGGGATTGAAGCATCTTCACTCTCGTCCGGTGCACTATGGCGCCTTGACAGCCATGTGGTGCGCCATCCCGGCCCTGATCATCTATGCTGCCTGGCTGGCCCTGGAACCGTCAATCATCACCGGGTTGGTGCTCAATGGCCTGCCTGAAGAGATACGCACGCTTCCGGAGGGCCGGGTCAACCTGCTGCTCAATGACATTCGCAACCTGGTCAGCGGCAACATCGTTTCCGCCGCTGCTGACCCGGTCATTCAACAAGCCGCGGCCCGCTACAGTCACCTGCAGCAGATTTCTTTTGGCTGTCTGGCCATTGCTTCAATTTCGATTGGCCTGCTTGGGTTGGTTTTCATCCGAGGCAGGATTGTCCCTGGTCTTCGTGCGCGCAATCACGTGGAGCGGATCGTTCGCTATCTGCTCATTTTCTGCTCGATGATCGCCATATTCACCACGATTGGCATCGTGCTCTCGGTACTTTACGAAGCCATTCGTTTTTTTCAAACGGTTCCCTTGACCGACTTTGTCTTCGGGCTGGAATGGAGTCCGCAGATGGCGATTCGTGCCGATCAGGTCGGATCGTCAGGCGCTTTCGGTGCCGTTCCGGTACTGGCCGGCACGGTGATGATATCACTGATCGCCATGTTGGTCGCCGCCCCCATTGGACTGATGTCGGCCATCTATCTGTCAGAATATGCCAACCGGCGAATCAGGGCCATGGTCAAACCGCTCATGGAAATTCTGGCCGGCATCCCCACGGTCGTCTACGGATTTTTCGCCGCCCTTACCGTAGCACCTTTTATTCGCAACGCGGGTGATGCCGTGGGAATGACGATTTCCTCGGAAAGTGCCATGGCCGCCGGGCTGGTCATGGGGGTCATGATTATCCCATTTGTCTCCTCCCTTTCCGACGACGTAATCAATGCGGTACCCCAGGCGCTCAGGGACGGTGCCTATGCCCTGGGCGCGACTCGATCCGAAACCGTGCGACAGGTGATTATCCCCGCCGCATTTCCCGGCATCGTTGGTAGTTTGCTTCTGGCCGTATCGCGGGCCATCGGCGAAACCATGATTGTGGTGATGGCTGCCGGACTGTCAGCCAATCTGACAGCCAACCCCTTTCAGGCCGTGACCACGGTGACGGTCCAGATTGTGACCCTGCTGGTCGGCGATCAGGAATTCGACAGCCCCAAGACCCTGGCGGCTTTCGCCCTGGGGTTGCTTTTATTTTTGGTTACTCTGTGCCTGAACGTCGTCGCCCTTGTGGTGGTGCGTAAATATCGAGAGCAATATGAATAAGATGCCCCACCCCACCGGACATTCCGTAAGGTCGGACCGAAGCCGGACCATCGACATCGTCAACCGCGGCCTGAAGCGTCGCTATCGGGCGGAGCGACGGTTTAAGATTTACGGTGTCGTGGCCATCGGCCTCAGCCTGTCATTTTTGGGCCTCCTTTTCGTTACCATCGTGGGTAATGGGTACAGCGCCTTTCAGCAGACGGAAATCAAACTGGACATCTATTTTGATCCGTCGGAATTCGAAGGTGAGCTGGTGGCGGATGCGAATTTTCCGGCCATGGTCAAAGCGACCCTGCGGGAGCTGTTTCCGGATGTTTCCGGAAGGCGTGAGAGACGTTCGCTCTATGGTCTGGTAAGTCCCGGGGCCGCCTTCCAGGTGCGGCGAACGCTTTTAGATGACCGCGATCTTATCGGAAAGATCGAATCCATTTGGGTCCTGGCCGATGACGACGTGGACATGCTCGTCAAAGGGCACATCGACAGGCAGGTGCCTGAGGACGAGCGGCGGTTGAAGGACAACCAACTGGCCTGGATCGATAAATTGGTGGCCGATGGCCGTTTGCGCAAGTCGTTCAATACCAATTTTTTCACCAATGGCGATTCCCGTGAACCGGAAACGGCGGGCATCTGGGGGGCCCTGATGGGCAGTCTCTACACCCTGGTGGTGACCCTCTTGCTTTCATTTCCCATCGGTGTGGCAGCGGCTGTTTACCTGGAGGAGTTCGCTCCCAAAAACCGCTGGACCGATATTATCGAGGTTAACATCAACAACCTGGCCGCCGTCCCGTCCATTGTCTTCGGCTTGCTGGGCCTGGCCGTCTTCCTCAATTTTTTCGGTTTACCGCGTTCGGCGCCCCTCGTCGGTGGTTTGGTGCTGACCCTTATGACGTTGCCGACCATCATTATCGCCAGTCGGGCGTCGCTCAAATCGGTTCCGCCGTCGATTCGCGAGGCCGCCCTGGGCGTCGGGGCCTCCAAGAATCAGATGGTTTTTCACCATGTGCTGCCCCTGGCGCTGCCGGGTATGCTGACCGGCACGATCATCGGGATGGCCCAGGCACTGGGTGAGACCGCTCCATTGTTGATGATAGGGATGGTGGCCTTTATTGTCGACATACCCGGTGGCTTCACCGAACCCTCCACCGTATTGCCGGTGCAGATCTACCTGTGGGCGGACAGCCCGGAGCGGGCTTTTGTTGAGCGCACATCCGCCGCCATTATGGTGCTGCTGGGCTTTCTGATCACCATGAATGCCCTGGCCGTGGTTCTTCGAAAGCGTTTTGAAAAACGGTGGTAAACCAGTTCAGTTTGAAAATGCAGTTCACCTTATAATCGGTCGACTGGCGGCGATATGCGCGGTCGAGGGCACCCGCCTACTACGGAGGGTGCAACGTAACACAAAAGAAAAAGGAGAGATTCATGAGAAAGGTATTCACTATTTTAACCGCAGTGGCTTTGTTGATTGGCGTGAACGCTATCGATACGATGGCGGCCAGGGACTACATCAGTATCGTGGGATCGTCCACGGTCTATCCCTTTGCTACGGTCGTTGCCGAACAATTCGGCAAGACCACCAAATTCAAGACCCCGACAATCGAATCCACCGGTTCTGGTGGTGGCCTCAAGCTGTTTTGCGCCGGTGTGGGTGTCGAGCACCCGGACATCACCAACGCTTCCCGGGCGATTAAATCGTCCGAATGCAAGACCTGCTTTGATAACGGCGTCAAAGAGATCATCGAGGTCAAGGTCGGCTACGACGGCATCGTCATGGCCAACAGCAAATCGGCGCCGGCCATGCAGCTGAGCCGTAAGGATATCTTCTTGGCTCTGGCCAAGGATGTGCCCGATCCCAATGGCGGTGAAAAACTGGTACCCAATCCCTACAAGACCTGGAAAGATGTCAATTCGGCATTGCCCAACCAGAAAATCACGGTTTTGGGACCGCCGCCGACCTCAGGTACCCGGGATGCCTTTGTTGAACTGGCCATGGAGGGTGGCGCCAAAGAATTCGGCTTCATCAAAGCCATGAAGAAAAAAGACAAAAAGATGTACAAGGCCGTCTGCCACACCGTTCGCGAAGATGGCGCGTATGTGGAAGCTGGTGAGAACGACAACCTGATCGTCCAGAAATTGGAGAAAGACCCCAGCGCCCTGGGAATCTTCGGATTCAGCTTTTTAGACCAGAATACGGATAAAATTCAGGGCTCTTTTGTGGATGGCGTCGAGCCCACGTTTGACAACATCGCCGATGGCAAATACCCGGTATCCAGACCGCTGTATTTTTACGTCAAGAAGGCGCACATTGGTACCATTCCGGGTATGGAGGAATACCTGAAAGCCTTCAGCTCCGAGAAAGCCTGGGGGCCGGATGGTTACCTGAGCGAGAAGGGATTGATTCCCATGCCGGATGCGGAGCGCAAGAAGTTCGCCAATGACATCAAAACGCTAACCGCCATGGATTGTAAATAAACACAGTGGCGGGTGGGCCAGCCGAATGGTCCACCCGCTGCCTGTAGGCAGGCTGAATCGTGTGACATTCACGAGGTATTTCACTTGATGAAGGTCTCTAAAGCGTTGCCAAAATTACGCTATTGACCCCACATTGGTGAAATACAGAGCTAATTTTTCTCATCGCTACCCGTTTCCAAAGCTTGTTGACTCGACAAGGCATCCCCGATAAACGTCATAAAACCGACACAGGCATTGCCATGGGCGGGTGGCAGGGGTAAACAGAGCACGGCCAGGCAATCAGAATCAGTATGAGCCGCGTACGCGTTCCGCCGAGCGGTGCTTCACGCCCCACCTCGTCATCGAATGGGTTCGTCAACGGCGGTTCACACGTATGCGGCATACAGGGAGATTACCAATCGTGGCAGAAACGAAAAACAAAATCATTGATCCGCAAACCGGAACCGTTTTGGATCCAGAACAACAAAGGACGGTCGGTGATCCAATCAGCGACAACCCGCGGATGACGTGCCGGAATGTCGATGTCTATTACGGCGAAAAACAGGCGATTTATGATGTTTCGCTTGATATCGGCAAGAACGAAGTCATCGCCATGATCGGACCTTCTGGCTGCGGGAAATCCACTTTTTTGCGCTGTTTGAATCGCATGAATGACACCATTGACATCTGTCGCGTTAACGGCGCCATCAAATTGGATGAGATGGACATCTATGATCCGGCAATCGACGTCGTGCCGTTGCGGGCCCAGGTGGGCATGGTTTTCCAGAAACCCAACCCGTTCCCCAAATCGATTTACGACAATATCGCTTACGGCCCCAAGATTCACGGTATCGCCGCCAGCCGCACGGATACCGATGAAATCGTTGAAATGTCTCTGCGCAAAGCCGGTTTGTGGGACGAGGTGAAGGACCGGCTGGACCAGCCGGGAACCGGACTTTCCGGCGGCCAGCAGCAGCGCTTGTGTATCGCCAGAACCATTGCGGTCAACCCGGAAGTCATCTTGATGGACGAACCTTGTTCCGCGCTGGATCCCATTGCCACATCGATTATCGAAGAGCTGATCCACGAACTGAGCGCCCAATATACCATTGCCATCGTTACCCATTCGATGCAGCAGGCCTCGCGAGTCAGCCAGCGCACCGCTTATTTTCACTTGGGGCTCCTGATCGAGGTGGGCCCGACCGACCGGCTGTTCACTCGGCCGCTTCACCAGTTGACGCAGGACTACATCACCGGTCGATTCGGCTAATCGCTGCACGATTGGGACAAAGAAGCGTGCCATTTCGGGATGTTCAACCAATTTATCGTAACAAAGGAGATATCCGCGGTGAAGCATTTTCATAGAGAACTCGACAAAATCAAGAAGATGATCCTTTCATTGGGCGCGCTCGTTGAAAAGCGGGTCAATGAGGTCAAGCAGGCTGTCGAGGACCGCGATGTTGCCATTGCCAAGAAAATCATCCAGCTCGACCACGAGATCGATCAAATGGAAGTGGATATCGAGGAGGAGTGCCTCAAGATCATTGCCCTGCACCAACCGGTGGCCACAGACCTGCGTTTTCTTATCGCTGTGATCAAAATCAACAACGATCTGGAACGCATTGGTGACCAGGTGGTCAATATCGCCCAGCGCGTGGTAAGCATCGCCAAGCGACCCACAGTCGCCTACAACTTTGATTACTCGGTGATGGCCAACAAAGCTGAAGCCATGCTTCGGATGAGTTTAGACAGCCTGGTCAATCAGGACCTTGACGATGCCATCAGGGTGCTCCACTTGGACGA
This sequence comes from Desulfosarcina sp., assembly GCA_050124445.1. Lineage (GTDB taxonomy): Bacteria > Desulfobacterota > Desulfobacteria > Desulfobacterales > Desulfosarcinaceae > Desulfosarcina. Next base: position 1,656 of record JASFFF010000040.1, on the reverse strand, counting down.
TGAAGTAGATGCGATTAAGGATGAGGTATATGACCTGATCAAAAAGGCCATTGCAGGTGGCGTCACCGATGACATCGGATATATGATCAACCTGCTGCTCATCTCAAGGCACATCGAACGATTGGCCGACCATGCCACCAATATCGCCGAGGAAGTTGTTTACATGATCGAAGGGGAGATTGTTCGTCACGGCAAGCTGGAATAATATATGAATCTTGCATGATTTTCATGCAAGATTCAGGTAATAACAAACCGACCAATGGCCAAGCCGGCTGGGTGGCGTGTGAAGTTCGAAAATGCTTCCAATGATAGGGGCGAGCGATGAGTAAAGAGAAAATATTGGTTGTCGATGATGAAGAAGACATCCTGGAGTTGGTTCGCTACAACCTGGCTCGTGAAGGATACACTGTGTCATGTGCCACTTCGGGCGAGGCGGCCTTGAAGATCTCGGCGTCGGAATCGATCGACCTTATCATCCTGGATCTGATGCTTCCCGGAATTGACGGTTTGGAGGTGGCGCGGCGGTTGAAAGAAAACGCCAGCACCCGCGACACGCCGATCGTCATGCTTTCAGCCAAAGGCGAGGAGGCTGACATTGTCACTGGTTTGGAGTTGGGTGCCGATGATTACGTGACCAAACCCTTTTCTCCGCGAATCCTTATTGCCCGCATCAAAGCGGTCATCCGCAGGCGCAGCGGTGTGTCACAAGAGGAAAGCGACGTTTTGAACGTCCACGAATTGACCATCCACACTGGGCGTCGCCACGTAACTGCCAACGGCAAGTCATTGGATCTGACATACACGGAATTTCAAGTCTTGTACTTCTTGGCGCGCCGCCCGGGATGGGTTTTTACCCGTTCCCAGATCGTGGATGCGGTTCGTGGAGACGACTACCCAGTCACTGACCGCAGCGTTGACGTGCAGATCGTGGGCCTGCGCAAAAAGCTGGGACCCCTGGGCAAGTACATCGAAACCGTAAGGGGGGTGGGCTACCGGTTTATGGAACGCTGAGGTTCCATTACAGCCGGAAAGCCGTGCATTAACGATTCAGATGAATAAAAAGATACGCTTATTATACAAGCTTTACCCTTCCTATTTGCTGATTACCTTGCTCTCGCTGGTCGCCATCAGCTGGTATGCGTTGAGCTTCACCCGCCAGTTTTACCTGGAGCGCACCCAGATAGATCTTGAAGATAGTGGCCGCTTGCTGGAGAAGCAGGTGCTTGATCTGCTCTCGCCCCTGGATGAAGAAGCGGTCGACGCGCTGTGCAAGGATGCCGGTGAGAAGACCGCCATTCGGGTGTCTGTGATACTTCCAGACGGCCGTGTGATCGGCGACTCGGAAGAAATGCCGGCCAATATGGACAATCATCAGGACAGGGAAGAGATCCAGGCGTCATACAATGGCAATGTCGGGGTGAGTATCCGCTACAGCGATACCATTGAACAGAAAATGATGTACGTGGCTTTTCCAATGTATAGCGGCGATACACTGCTCGGTGTAATAAGAACCTCTCTGGGTGTGACCGCCATCGATGAACGGATTGGCGCCATTCGTTGGCGCATTGCAGCCGGTGCGCTGCTGGTGGCATTGTTGGCTTCGGGAATCAGCTGGTTTGTTTCGCGGCGGATCACGCATCCGTTGGAGAAAATGCG
>JASFFF010000039.1:0-13799 GCA_050124445.1 Desulfosarcina sp. | reverse complement strand
AGCAATTGGCGATCGTTTGGAAAAAATCCAGTTGATATCTGTATCGCGGATAGATGTAGATTAAGCATCTTGTCATTGTGCCCATGTTGTTTACCCTACGGGAAAGCCGGAGAGCTGTAGATCCGGCATTGTCAAGGGTTCGCAGTAGACGATTACGGCTTCACCCCCGCCGCCTTGGCTCTGAAGCGCTCCAGCTTTCGCTCAATTAGGGTGAAATCATTTAGCAGGACACTATTTGGCGATCTGTTCAAAGCTGCGGGCCAGGTACTCCGATTCCATCGGTGTCAAGTTGAATCGCAGGCAGGCAGCCTCTTGAAGTTCCTGACGACTTTTAGACGAACCCGCCTTTTCTTCTTCGGCAATCCATTTGACGGCTTTTCTCAAGTTTTCACCTTCAGGCTGAATGGTCATGTTGGCCTTCCTTTAGATGGCGTTGTGGCTACCTGTTGGCCGTTTTTCACCCCACTGGCAGTTGATGTATCCCGCGGGTTGGCTGGTATCGGGGTCCGGATGGACCAATAATCGTGCCTGCTATATCATTTGGCGCACGTGCTTGAGGCCAATCAACCACGGGCTTCATATCAGCGGGGGTTTCACATCCTGAATGGCCACTGCCGCTTCGTATTGGCGAGCGATCTTGAATAGAATCGCTTCATTGAAATGTTGACTCATGATTTGCACGCCGATGGGCAGCCCGTCGTCTGAGAAACCGCAGGGAACCGATATGCCAGGGATACCGGCCAAATTGGCCGACAAGGTGAAGATATCCGACAGGTACATGGTCAACGGATCGTCAAGGGTTTCTCCGATGCGGTATGCCGGTGTGGGCGCCACGGGCGAAACGATGGCGTCACAGGATGCAAACGCGGATTGAAAGTCATTCTTAATAAGGGTGCGGACCTGGGAGGCTTTGCCATAATAGGCATCGTAATAGCCGGCCGAAAGGGCGTACGTTCCCAGAATGATACGCCGCTGTACCTCCGGTCCAAACCCCTGCGAACGGGTGCTGCGGTACATGTGGAGCAGATCGGTTTGGGCCCCGTCTCGAAAACCGTACTTCACGCCGTCATAGCGGGCCAGGTTGGAGCTGGCTTCGCTGGGTGCGATCACATAGTAGGCGGCCACGGCATGATCGGTGTGGGGCAGAGAGACCTCGATGCACCGGGCACCCAGAGAATTGATGGTTTGCACCGCCCGCTCTACCGCCGCCCCGACCTGGGAATCCAGTCCCGCTGCCGCACTGTATTCTTTGGGGATGCCCACCACCACCCCCGTCAGGTCGTCGCCGTCGATATCGGCAAAACGTGGAACCGGTTTGGGAACGGACGTGGCGTCTTTCGGGTCGTGGCCAGCGATTGCATCCAACATGATGGCGCAATCATTCACCGTTTTGCCCAATGGGCCGATCTGGTCCAGGGACGAGGCGAAAGCCACCAGACCGAAACGGGATACCCGTCCGTAGGTGGGCTTGATCCCCACCACACCGCAATGGGAGGCGGGCTGGCGGATAGAACCGCCTGTGTCCGAGCCCAAGGCGCCCAGACACATATCTGCGGCCACGGCCGCAGCCGAGCCGCCGCTGGATCCTCCCGGAATTCGGTCCAGGCGCCAGGGATTGCGGGTGACCTGCAAACCGGAGTGCTCAGTGGTGGATCCCATGGCAAACTCATCCATGTTTAATTTCCCCACAATCACCGCTCCTGCCTGCTTCAAACGGGTGACCACGGTTGCATCGTAAGGTGGGATAAAATGCTCCAAGATTTTGGAAGCACAGGTGGTACGCAGTCCTTGGGTGCAGATCAGATCCTTGATGCCCAGCGGGATTCCGGATAGCGGCAAAGACTCGCCCTGGGCCAATCGCTCGTCTGCCGCTTCGGCCTGAGTCATGGCGCCCATTGGGTCAACGGTCAAATACGCGCCAACCTTCTCGTCCACCGCTTCAATGCGATCGAGAACGGCACGGGTCAGCTCCGCCGAAGTTATTTCTCTTTCTTTCAGAAGCTTGTGGGCCTGCTCAATGCTCAGTTCATGCAATTTCATGGCGTCGATTCCCTGATGTGTAACCCTCGACAGCGACAACGATCCGATCGTTAACGGATTCTCAGATGACTTTGGGAACCACGAATGCACCCGCATCTTTTTGGGGTGCGTTGGCCAAGGCATCCTCGGGATCCAGCTGGCCCTGAACCGTGTCCTCTCGGAAGGCATTTGTCTGGCCAATGGCATGCGATGTGGCAGCAACACCGGTGGTGTCGACCGTATTCAATGTATCTACGTAATCTAAAATGGTATCAATCTGGTCAGCAAATCGGCCGATGTCTGCTTCATCAATGTCCAGCCGGGCCAAATGGGCAACGTGCAGGACTTCCGCTTGCGTAATTTTCATTGGTTAGGGTCCTTTTTTCAGTTCTTCACCAAAATGGGTTTCTTCTGGGATCGCATCAACCGATTCATGTCCGCAGCAGATTGTTCGCGACTCTCATAGTGGCCCACCCGTACCCGAAACCAGAGGCCTTTACCGGGGATCACCTTTCTTGACAGATATGCAGGATACCCCTCCTTCTTAAGATTTGCAACGATTCGCTCGGCAGCTGTGCCATCTTTCATGGAGGCCACCTGAATCGTCAGCGCTCCCGACCTTGTCCCTGGAATTGGCGATGCTGGCCGAGCAGGAGTTGGCGGCTTCACTGCTCCAACCTGCTTGCCCAACACCGTGGCCCGTGATTTATGGGGAGGGCCAGCATCGGCTGTGGCCGCTGTTGCCCCCCCCTTCTCGTGCACCGGCGCCGGTACGGCAGGAATATCAACACGCGTGTCTGGCTCATCCGTCTTCAGGGCTTCATAGAACTCCAAGGGCGCCTTATCATCTTCGCCCCGCACGGCTTTTTCTACCGCTTCCCGCTCCTTCTGCATCATGGCGTCTCGCAGGGCAGCCAGCTCTTTTTGCAGCGCCCGGGTGTCGAAATGGACGGGCGCCGTCCCCCGTCCGACCAGCAGGCCAAGAACAAACATCCACGCGGCGACAAAAAAAACCAGCAGGTATCGTCCCCAGGCAATCCGCTGTTTTGACTCGGTGGCCTTACCCTTTGTCACAAGTATTTATCCTCTGTCCGTATTTGAACATCGCTAGGGGCAATCTACATGGCATCTGGCGCCGACACACCCAGCAACGCCAACCCATTACGGATAACCGTTTGCACGGCTGTGATCAGGTAAAGCCTGGCGCGGGTCAGCTTCCTATCATCAGCACGCAACACACGGTGCCGGTTGTAATAGGTGTGGAAGGCAGCAGCCAGGGTTGTCAAATAATAAGTGATGCGATGCGGCTCCATCAGAGCCCCGGCCGTTTCCACCACTTCGGGATAACGGGCCAGGGCTTTGATCAGCGCGATGTCTTCAGGCGTTTTAAGGACGGATAGATCTGATGGCGCAAACCCGCTGACATCGTACCCGTCGACTTCGACTTTGCGGTGGATGCTGGAAATGCGTGCATGCACATACTGAACATAGTAAACGGGATTGTCGTTGGTCTTTTTCTTGGCCAGCGCCAGGTCAAAATCAAGGGGGCTGTCGTAGTGACGGGTCAAAAATAGAAACCGGGCGGCATCCCGACCGACTTCTTTGACCACATCGGCCAGAGTGACGAACTCGCCGGCCCTGGTAGACATGGCCACGGGTTGTCCGGCCCGCAACAGGTTGACCAGTTGTACCAGTAGCACGCCGAATTGGTCTCGCCCGTATCCGGATGCCTCCACGGCGGCTTTCATACGCGGAATGTAGCCATGGTGATCGGCGCCCCACACATCAATCACTGTGTGAAATCCACGATCGAACTTGTCTTTATGATAGCTGATATCCGAAGCAAAATAGGTAGTTTGGCCGTTTTGGCGAACCACGACGCGGTCCTTTTCATCTCCATAATCACTGGTTCTGAACCACAACGCGCCATCTCTTTCGTAGATCAGCCCCAGCTTTTTAAAATGGCGAAGATCGCTTTCGACCTTGCCTGAGTCATACAGGCTCTGTTCCGAAAACCAGCGGTCGAAGGTCACGCCAAAATCCATCAGATCGGCACGCATGCCATCAATGATCGCCTCTGCGGCGAACCGGGCGCAAGGCAACACAGCCTCGGCCTCGGGCTGTTCGAACACGGCCCTGCCTTCCCGTTGCAACAACGACTTGGCCAGATCCCGTATGTAGTCGCCCTGGTAGCAGGTGTCGGGAAAGTCAACCGCCTGCCCCAACAGCTCCTTACCTCGCAGATAGACAGAAATTCCAAGGGTTTGGATCTGGCGACCGGAATCGTTGATGTAGTACTCCCTTTGAACATCGTATCCGCAAAAAGAGAGAATGTTGGCCGTGCTGTCCCCGACGGCCCCGCCCCGACCGTGACCCACGTGCAGCGGACCGGTGGGATTGGAGCTGACAAACTCAATCTGGATACGCCGGCCCTTTCCGAGATCGCAACGACCGTACTGATCGTCCTGATCGTGGATTATGGCCAAGACCGGATGCCAGGCAGCAGTACGAATAAAGAAGTTGATAAAACCCGGCCCCGCGATTTCCGTACGTGCAATGAGCACTTGTTGGTCGTCTAAATGATCGATAAGAATTTGGGCGATTTTGCGCGGTGCCATCCGCTGGGTCTTGGCCATCTGCATGGCCATGTTGGTGGACAGATCGCCATGATTGTCGGCTTTGGGTTCCTCCAGCACCACCTCGCAGAAGTCCGAGGAGGGCAGGTGGCCGTTTTGGTAGGCAGCGGCCGCTGCAGCCAGAATCATTTTTTTGAACTGATGCTTCATGATGGCGTTCCCGAAGGTTGATGGTTGGCAACAGCCGATGGCGCCTTATGCGTGGCACACCTGCGTGACGGTAAGGACCAGTTCATAAAGAGTTTTCCCAATCAAGTCAAGATCCCGCTCATCGGGGCGGCGGGGTAAGCCAGCGAGTCAGAAAAAGACAGGATTCCTTACGGTCGAAGATTCCTCGCAGCTTGCTGCCAGGCTCATCAATTGTGGGATTTGACTTGCATCGGTGGCAGATCCAAGGCTATTAAACGGTTTGCCGGTCGATGCACCCGTATCACATGGATCCCGCATGAACCAAAAGGGTTTACAATCACTATGAATGGAAGTACCTGCAAACAACGGCGCACACTGGGCGTCGATATAGACGCGGTTTGCCGCCTGATTGCCGAAACCCAACTGCCCTCTGGAGAAATACCGTGGTGTGCAGGAGAAAAAACCGACCCGTGGGATCATGTGGAAGCCGCCATGGGACTGGTGGTTGGCGGATATCTGGATCAGGCACGGCGGGCATTTACTTGGATGCGGTCCATGCAGTTGGTGGACGGCAGCTGGTTTTCCGCCTATCGCCACGGTTTCGCCATGGACCGAACCCGCGAAACCAACATGAGCGCATACATTGCCGTGGGACTGTTTCACTATTGGCTGATCACCGGTGATCGTGGCTTCTTGCAATCCATGTGGCCGACCGTTTATCGCGCCGTCAACTTCACCCTGGGCCTTCAAAGCGCCAACGGTGAAATATTCTGGGCCGTCAGCCCCCAGGGTCGGGTGGATCGAATGGCTCTGCTCACCGGCTGCAGCTCCATCTATATGAGCTTAAAATGCGCCCTAGCCATGGCCCGCGAGCTGGGTATGGTCGTCAACGTCTGGGCCGATGCCTGCCGCCTGCTCGGGGATGCCATCCGCAACCGTCCTACCTTGTTCAACATGACCAAGGCCCGCTTTTCGATGGACTGGTTCTACCCGGTCCTGTGTGGTGCCGTCACCGGCCATGCGGCCGGACGACGCATCGAGCGGCAGTGGAAGAAATATGTCGTCGAAGGATTGGGCGTCCGCTGCGTTTCCGATCGGCCATGGGTGACGGTAGCGGAGAGTTCTGAACTGGTGCTGACGCTGGCCGCCATGGGGGATGTCAAAAAGGCTCATATTGTCTTTAGCTGGCTTTCGGAGCATATGTTTGCGGACGGGTCCTTTTGGTGCGGATTCACCTTTCCGGATATGACCCGGTGGCCCGAACAAAAAATCACCTGGACCAATGCGGTGGTGTTAATGGCTGCCGACGCCCTGTTCAATTTGACACCTGGAGGAAAACTGTTCAGCCACGGCTGGTGGGCTGAATCCGGGTATCCCCAATGACGACCGGACATCCACTGTCTTTGAAAAACGGAATTCGCCAATGATCAAAGACCATCGTCCCTACCTGATTAAAAAAGCCTATCTCAAGTTTCAAAAGTTCTACACCCGCCATTTTCTGCGGCCCCAACTGGCCTTTTTGGGCCGTGGCTTTACTTTCATGCGGCCCTGGCATGTGGAACTGTTTGGCGCACCCATCTCGATCGGACGCTTTGTCACAGTGATCGCCACTCCAGATAAAAAAGTCAGGCTATCGGTGTGGCCGGACCAAGCCGGCAAAGGCCAAATTATCATGGGCAATTATTGCCTGATCTGCCCGGGGGTTCGCATCAGCAGTGCCGCCGGCATTACCATCGGCGATAACTGCATGATCGCCAACGGCGTTTATATAACCGATTCAGACTGGCATGGGATCTACGATCGCCTCTCTTTCGGCAAAGCCAGGCCGGTGACCATTGAAAAAAATGTCTGGATCGGCGACAGCGCCATCGTATGTAAAGGCGTAACCATCGGCGAAAACAGCATTGTGGGGGCAGGTGCCATCGTGGTGGAATCGGTTGCCGCCAACTGTGTGGTGGCCGGCAACCCGGCCCGGGTGGTCAAGCATTTGGATCCTGCAGAAACCTTCACCACCCGATCCGATTTCTTTTCAGACCCGGTCAAGCTGTCACGAGATTTCATGGCCTGGGAGCAGGCCATGTTGCAAGGCAATACCCTTTTCGGTTGGCTGAGACACCTGTTCTTTCCGGCCAAAGGGGATTGAATGGTTTATCTTATTCGGCAGTTCGGGTCGTCATTTACGGATCGGGCATGCCTGGACGCTGAGAATGATCCCGGCCCGGTTTGTTCCTCGGTATCGCATTTTTCGGTAAGGCCGCCCAGCGATGATAGGCGGCAAACAACAATCCACCGATCATCGACACCCCTGCACTGAAAAGAAAAAGGCGTGCGCTGTTGCCCGGCTGGTATAGTGCACCGCTGACGAAAAATCCCACGGTCAGGCCGAGACCATAGGTGGCGGCGTTGTTGATGGCCTGGCCCAAGGTTTTTTCTTTCGCCGGCGCCAGCTGATCCATGTATAGAATACCGGCCATATGGAAGGCGGCGTAGGTGATCGCGTGAAGCAGCTGGCTGGCCAAAATCACCATGGCTGAATGGGCGGCAAACAAGAGGCTCCACCGAACCGCAGCCGCCACGAAAGATATGACCAGCACCCGCTTGAATGAAAACCGGGCAAACAGACGCGCAGAATTGATCATCACCACCACCTCGGCAACGGATGCCAGGGCCCAGCACAGCCCAATAAAGCTGGCCCCAAATCCCAGTTGTGCCAGGTGAATGGAAAAGAATCCATAGTAGGCCCCATGGCTCACCAACATGAGAAAGGCGCACAGGAGAAAGACGATGGTTGATCCCGAGAACAATCGAACGGCATCGTGTGGCTGGGCTTGCCTTGTGATGCCGGTTCGGGGTATGCAAATGGCAGTCATGGCCTGGACCGATGAGAAGCCCAACACCAGCATGATGACGATGTCCACCGAGTAACGGTCGATTATTCTCCCCAGAACAAGCACCACGGCAATGAAGGCAAGCGACCCCCATGCCCGGGTACGGCCGTATCGATGCTTGGTTTTGCCCAGCACGTCCATGGCAAAGGCCTCTAAAAACGAGATGATGGGAGCATAAAAGGCGCCATAGAAAACGGTGACGACCAGCATAAAACCGAAATCGGTGCTAAGCAGGAAGAGCGACCACAACACTGTGCTGGCAACGCTGCACAGGATATAAATGGGGCGCCGGAGGCCTTTGCGATCGGCGAGAAGTCCCCACAGCAAGGAAAAGACGATCAGTACCGCGGCACGCACGGCCGAGAGGACACCAATCTGGAATCCACTGAAGCCGATATCAAGGCAGTACAAATTAAAATAGGGCAGGAACACACCCATGGCCCCGAAATAGAGAAAGTACTGAATTCTGATGGTGTGCTGGTCGCTGATCATGCCTTTATCCTAAACCAAGCTGAAGGCAATGTCGATATGCCGAAAAGCATATCTGCTTTGTGCAAAGGGGCATTACACCGCCTGGCGCATCGTACCCGACAATGCCCCTGGACGCTTTGAATTCTTGACATAAATTGAAAATATGCGCATCCTTTTCAGTAATGACAGCTTTCGGCTGCGTCCATATCCGTACCATCTACGTTTAACTTTATGCGCTGATATCGAGGAGGAAACGATGAACACGACGGCGAGACGTCCGTCCTGGGTGTGGCTGGCGCTGCTCGGCCTTACGCTGGCTGGCTGTGTCCAATCGCCGATGGTCGAGCCCGGCGGGCCGGCCAAAGCAATCAAAAAAAATCCAGTGGAAATGGTAAATCAGCTTAGCAACGAAATTTCTCAAGCCCGCATGGATCAGTTAAACATCCTATCACCGGAATGGTTCGAACGCGCGGAAACAGCGTATATCAAGGCCCAGAAGGATCTGGAAAAAGGTGATAAAATCTCAGACATCCGTGAATCGGTGGCAGCGTCACGTGCATCCCTTCAAAAGGCGCAAACGGTCGCCGATCTGGCGCGCACGACCCTGGTCGACGCCATTGAGGCCAGAAAAATGGCCCGTAACGCCGGGGCGATCCAATTTGAGCGGGAGTACCGGCGGGTAGAAAACGATTTTCTCAGCCTGACGCGGGCCATCGAAAGGGACAATCTGGGTTATGCCAGGAAAAATCAGGGCAAGGTCATCGCACGCTACCGCGAACTGGAAATCCGGGCCATCAAGGAAGCCACCATCGGCGAGGTACGCGCGCTAATCGCGCAGGCGGAGGCCGCCGGTGCTCGCAACGTCGCCCCCGCGACTTACAGCCAGGCGGTTGAACAGCTCAATGCCACCGATGCGTTCATCTCGGCCAATCCCTATGACAAGGAAAAGATGCTCGCCATGGCCACGGCGGCGCTGTTTCAGGCCAACCGACTGGTAGTGATCACCGAGCAGAGCCGCCGGATAAAAGAGATGCAACCCGAATCCATTGTTCTCTGGGTAGAAAACCATCTGCACACCATATCGGCGGAGCTGGGCGCCCAGGACATGCGAAATCAAGATTATCCAACCCAAGTGGACAATATCATCGGTTCGGTGGATTCACTGAAAAAAGATCGCTCGTTTATCTCCGAAAAGAACCAGGCGCTCCAGGCTGAGATGGAAGCCCTAAAAGCGGATTATCAAGCCCGAATTGACGAGATAAACGTGCGTGTGGCCACATTGGAAGGTAAAACCCGCGAAGATCAGATGGCCAAAGAACGCATGGCCAGGGAACGCATGGCAGCCGAACAGCGCCTGGCGGTGGAAAGAAAGTTCAACCAGCGCTATGTGGCTGTGCGAACCTATTTCGACTTGGATGAAGCCGAGGTTTACAAACAGGAGAATCAACTGGTGATTCGGCTCAAGGCCATGCAATTCCCGGTGGGCAAAAGTGTTATCATGCCTGAAAATTATAATTTGCTCAGCCAAGTGCAAAAGGCCATCCGCACCTTTGATGACCCACGGGTGATCGTCGAGGGACACACAGACACCACGGGATCCAACGAGGTGAACATGTTGCTCTCCCAGCAGCGTGCGGAGGCGGTTCGCGATTACATGATCGCCAATCAGACCCTTCCCCCGGACAGCATATCTGCGGTTGGGTATGGCTCCGAACGCCCCCTGGCCTCCAATGCGACATCGGCCGGCCGGGCCATCAATCGACGCATCGATATTCTGATTATCCCCCAACCAAGACCCATTTAGGCAAATCACCGTTCACGTTTATTAACACCACCAAGAACAAGAAAAGGAGGTTGCATGAAAAAAGTACTGATCGCCTATGTCAGCAGAACCGGGAACACCGAATCCATGGCCAACTACATCGCCGAAGGCCTGAGAATCAGCGGTCAGGAGGTGGAACTGAAGAAAATTTCAACCATCACTGATGAACAGGGTATCATCGGATATGATGGCTATGTTTTCGGTTGTCCCACCTACCACAAGGACATGACCAACGGGATGAAACAGTTTTTGTTCAAGGCGGAGCGGGCCAACCTGACCGGAAAGATCGGCGCCGCTTTTGGGTCCCATACCCACAGTGGAGAAAGTGCGCCCATGATTTTCGACACCATGGAACATGTCTTTAGAATGGATATGACCAATCTGGGACCCCTGAACCTCACTGAGGCCATGGTTGGTAGTATGGAAGGGACCAAGGCCTGCCAGGATTACGGCAAAGCGATTGGCGAACGACTCGGCACATAGATCGCCTTACATGCAAACGGCCAGTCGCTGATAGCACAGTTGCTGGCCGGCTCAGCCTCATCCAATCAGGTCGACTTTTCGCGCTTACCTTCTGATCGCGCCCCACGCATCTCATCCACCCAATGATCGGCGGGCACCTGCCCGGACAGATTGATTAAACGCCCCCGTGGCAATGCGGATATGGTGAATCGACTGGATCGATTGGTTTGCCGCCGTGTATCCACGGCAGATGAATCCGCTTCAATGCATTTATTAAATTGAATGGATATGGTAGTTTGCTGCCGCAATGCTGGCACGTTATTAAAACAGCGTTTCTTAAAGCGGGGAGGCAGGTAGATGGAACGCATTGCCGTGTTCATCTGCGAATGTGGACCGAATATCAAAGACGCTTTAGATATCAATGCATTGGCTCGCTTTGCCGGCCGTCTGGCGGCGGTTGTGCATGTCCAGGCGGTAGGCATGCTCTGTACCCCGGATGAACGGGCAAACGTGTCAGAAACCATTCGCCGGCACAGGATTTCCCACGCGGTGTTTGCCGGCTGCTCCCCCCGGGAGCACGAAAAAACGTTTCGAGGCATTATGGAGGCGGCCGGACGCAATGCTTTCATGCACCAGCCAGTCAACCTTCGGGAGCAATGCGCCTGGGTGGTTCATGATCGCGAGCAGGCCACCGGCAAGGCCAAAAAGTTGCTGCAAGGCGCGGTGCATCGGGTGCGGCACCATCAACCCATTATCACCCGGGAAATTGCGTGCCGAACCGACGTTCTCGTCATCGGAGCCGGTGTGGCCGGTATCGGAGCGGCACGCACCCTTTCCCAGCACAGCCGTCGGGTTTACCTGGTGGAGCGCTCGCCCTGCATTGGTGGCATGGCCGCCCTTTACGAAGACCTCTACCCGGATTTCAATTGTGCCGCCTGCCTGTTGGAGCCGTATATCGACGACGTTTTGCACGATGACCGCGTCACGGTAATGACGTCCAGCGAGGTGTTGGCCGTTCGCGGCATCCAGGGCAATTTTACGATAACGCTGAGGCAGGCTGCCCGGCGGGTTGATCCTGACCGCTGCGTCGGCTGTGCCGATTGCATTGATGTCTGTCCGGTTCACGTACCCAATGCATTCAATGCGCGGATGGACACCCGCAAGGCGATCTTTTTCCCCTATCCTGGTTGCCTGCCTCATGTGGCATCCATCGATGCAAGGCGATGTTTGCATTATACGGAGGAAGCATGCAGGGCCTGTGAAGCCGCCTGCCCCTTCGATGCCATCGACTATGCCGCCGAGGATACCATCCGAGAGGTGGCAGTCGGTGCAGTGGTGCTGGCCACCGGATTCCATGAATTCGATGCAACGCGCAACAGTCGGTATGGTTACCGGACGGTGGACAATGTAATCACGGCCGTGGCCTTCGAACGCCTGGTAAATACCACCGGACCCACCGGAGGACGCATTGCCATGGCCAGCAGCCAAGTACCGGATTCGATCGCCTTTGTACATTGTGTGGGTTCACGAACAGCGACATTCAACCAATACTGCTCCGGTGTCTGCTGCATGTCTGCGTTCAAACATGCCCAACAGGCACACAAACAGCTTCCCAAGGCCGCCATTCATCACTTTTTTGCCGACCTGTGCCTTCCCGGGAAGGCGGGCCAGCGCTTTTTTGAAACGGTTGCATCTCTAAATGCTGTCAGCCTTCATCGTGTGGCCAGGCCGGATAGCATTCAAATCAGTGCTCAAGGGGATCGTATCGCCATCAGGTACACCGATATCTCCAGAGAAAACCGGCGCGTCGATGTCCAGATGGTGGTTCTGGAAACGGCGATGGAACCAGCGGCGGATGCCCAGAAAATAGCCCGTATGCTCGACATTGACCGTGATGAGGACGGCTTTTTCAAAGCCGCCCATCCCGTTACCGATCCGGTGGCGGCAACCCGTGAAGGCATCTATCTTGCCGGCTGCAGCCAAGGGCCCAAAGATATTGCTTCATCCATGACAACCGGGCAGGCGGCTGCTGGCAAGATCCTGCAGAAGCTACAACCGGGCGTGAAAATCGCCCTGGAGCCGATCGTGGCCCTGGTGGAGCCGGCGCTCTGCTCTGCATGCGGAACCTGTCAACCCCTCTGCCCTTTTGGTGCCCTCGATATGAACGAAAACGACGCTTGCCTGACGGTTGAAGACAGCTTGTGCAGGGGCTGCGGCATTTGTGCCGCAGCCTGCCCCTGCGGCGCCATCGAACTGTGTCATTATTCCCGAGAGGCACTCAGTGCGGAGATTGCCGGCCTGCTGGGATCCGGAGGAGATTGATTCGCCATGCCTGCCAAGAAGCCGGCAATTATCGCCTTTTTGTGCAACTGGTGTGCCTATGACGGCGCCGATGCCGCCGGGCGGGCACGACTGAAAATCCCCAACGGGGTGCGCGAAATTCGCGTTATGTGCAGCGGCCAAGTTGATCCGGGTATCATTCTCAAAGCGTTTGAAACCGGGGCGGACGGGATACTGGTGTTGGGATGCCAACCGGGAGACTGCCACTACAGGAACGGAAACCACCATGCCCTTAAACGGATAACCCTGTTGCATTCGGTCTTGGCATCAACACCCATTCACCCAAAGCGGCTCCGTCTAGACTGGGTTTCCGCCGGTGAGGGGGATCGTTATGCCCGGGTGGTGAATGAAATGGTGGCCACGATCAAAAGGTTGCACCCTGCGGTCGAGTCAAAAGCACCTTAGTGCTTCAATGGTTGCGGCTGTGACCGGTTGCGTAGCACCCGGTTTGAAGACAACCAATAAAACCAGGACATGCATTGACCATGGAAAATAAGCCCAAGATCGCCTTGTATTGGTGCGCCGGCTGTGGCGGCTGTGAAGAGTCGGTCATCGATATGGCTGAGGGCTTGCTGGCCGTGGCTGAAAAGGCGGAGATCGTCTTCTGGCCGATCGCGTTGGATGCCCGTTACCAAGACCTTGAGGCATTGGATGACGGCAGCATCGAGGCAACGTTGATCAATGGCGCCATTCGCCTGGATGAACATATCCATCGGGTACGGCTGTTGCGAAAAAAATCCAAAGCCATCATCGCCCACGGGGCCTGTGCCCATATGGGAGGCGTGATTGGCTTGGCCAACCTGTTTGACTCCCTGCAATTGCTGGATCGCGCCTACCGGCAGGTGCCCAGCATGGCCAATCCGACGGGATCCCTTTCGACATATGAAGCCGACGGCGAAGCGGATGATCCGTCGCTGCCCGGACTGCTGCCGGCGGTCAAACCAATTGATGCGATCATAACGGTGGACGCAATCATCCCCGGTTGTCCCCCCCCTCCCAAAACCATGGCGCGGGTGATAACGGATGTCATCC
>JASFFF010000038.1:0-13835 GCA_050124445.1 Desulfosarcina sp. | reverse complement strand
CCCTCAGCATGGAACTTCGTTACCTTAAGGTGCTGTAGCTTCGGGCGCCAATTTCAAAGTTGGCAATTAGCGGTGTTGATGTGGCCGGGCGGCCAACCACAGACAGAAAGCGGCAACTTGCACGAAAACCATTTGGTGCGGTCTTTCAATCCGGGGTGGTTTAAGTTCTTGTTGTCAACGGCACACATCTATTTTGGCAAGGCTTCTAAGAATACACCCCAATATCGGCGGCGGGTGCAAGAGATCGAAACGGTGGCCAGGTACCTGGCCAGGGAAGCCAAGTCGAGTCCGGTCAATCAGATATTGGTCGGTGACTTCAACATTGTCCAACGCGGCAGTCCGGGCTTCAACGCCTTGACAAAACATGGTTTCACCGCCGTCAACAACCGCAAGGGCAGCAATCGGGACCAGACCAAATTTTATGACCAGATCTCTTTTCGGTCGCGAAGCAACGAACTTACCATGATGGAACCCGAGCGTGAAGACAGGGTCTTTCAGTTTTTCGACAGTGTCTTCCGGACAGCGGATTTTTCGACCTACAAGCCGATCATCGAAAAGCGGTTGGCGGTCAAGCTGAATAAGGCCCAGGCGGACCTGGCTGCTGCAACCACCAAGAGAAGCAAGAACGCCGCCGAGCGCAAGATTGCCAGCATTAGCGCCGCTGGTGCTTCAGAGGCGTCATTGGAAAAATACTACGACGAGTGGCGGACCTTCCAGATGAGTGACCATCTCCCGTTGTGGGTAGAATTGAAAATAGACTTCTCGGATCGCTACCTGGATTATTTGAGCACATACCGGGCCTGATGTCGGCCTTGAACGAACCATTGAAAGAAATCGTAGCTCTTTTGTAGACACTTCTGCCGGCAGAATGTAAACGAATGCACACACGTTCTGGATTCAATGTAGAGCAATGAAGCTGAAAAGCAATTGAAATTTTTATTATTTTGCAGTTTTGCAGCAAGCCGGCACGGGATATGCTTTATGTAGCGGAAATTATCAACTGTTTAG
Organism: Desulfosarcina sp.; assembly: GCA_050124445.1. GTDB lineage: Bacteria > Desulfobacterota > Desulfobacteria > Desulfobacterales > Desulfosarcinaceae > Desulfosarcina. The sequence continues at coordinate 12,827 of JASFFF010000038.1, read as the reverse complement.
CCCCTCCTGATTGACGAGGCCCTGTACGGGGCCTTGTCTATTTCTTGGCCATCCTTCTACCGGAGATCTGTCTTTTTCCGCAGAACCAGTTATGCGGGTCGGCTGACTGTGAAGCAAGGCGGGAGACACACGTTTGGAATCGAGCCATCAAGCGTTTGTGTCACAACCGGCTACCGATCACCGCACAAACGTTGTTGGTGGCCGCCGTGGATCAATGGCTGATTGCCGGCATACTGCCGTGGTGGTGACGGAGGCAATCAGGATTTAATAAAATTGGCAATGGTGGAAAGCATGCCACCGACGACCGGCCTGCGCTTTGCCGGTCGCTTGAAATCGCTGTAAAACTGCGGGAACCGCTGGCGGCAGCATTCCGGGCAGAGACTGTTTTTTTGTTCACCTGAGGATGGGTTGTCGAGCGTTGACCAGACACCATTGCCGCAATCGACCTTCCGACAGGAGACGCACACCAGTTCGACGCCGTCCATGGTTGGCTCCTCTTTGTATGGTGAAGGAAGCAAGATGCTTTTTATTGCACACCCATGATGCAACTTATGATGAACTTCGAAAATAATCAATCCCGTAAAAACACCTATAAAACCATTACAAATATTACAGGTTTTGGACCCCATTGTTCGACAGCAATTCGGTTCCTTACATCCTCAGCGTTAACCATGAAGACAAGGGCATCAATACCATAAGGAAACTGGCCGATGCCCGTCAGCTCGAAAACACCCGACCCAACACGATAGCGCAAAAATGCCCCGACCCCTCAGTTAGTTGACGTGGCAAAAAAAGCCTAAAGTCGCGGGGCAATCGACCAATATAGCTTCAAGCTGAGGGGACACGATACCCAGTTGCCCTGAAATGAACCGCGACCAATCCCTGCGCCGTTGGCAGATTCCAGATGCTCCCACTGACCGGCATTGATCCTGATATGGCACCTCAGGCAAGACTTTGCACCCCGTGTTTTGCCTACCCTTTTTATTCCGGAGCGGTGATCGGTGAAAATGCAGCGCCGGCGCGGTCAAGCCACGCCGGCGCCTATGATTCTTTGGGCGTCGTTATACAGATGCAGCTAGGGTCGCCTATTTGTAAATGCCCGCGGCCACAAAGTAAGGGGTGCCTTTGACCCGATAGATATAGCTGCTCTTGACCGACGGCTTTTCCTCGCCCGGTTTGGGCCACATGTAGTCCACCCAACCGCTGCCTTTGTCACCGGCCAGCTGAATGAATTCCATGAACAGGGGTTTGCCGTCGGTGTCCTTCACTTGGATCAGATCGTCCCGTTGGGTAAGCTCCGGTTTGATTGGATGGGCAATCATCTTACCGTCCAAGTCCATTAAAAACACATACGTGTCTTTCCACACAAAGGGCCCTTTTTTATCTCCAATGGCTTTGCTGGCAGCTTCTATGCCTTTTTCCTGGATCATTTTAGCCGCCGCTTCGCACTTGGCGACGACTTCATCCTTCGTGGCACTTTCGGCCCATGCCAGCGTTACGAAACACATACTGATAATAACAATGATGGTGGTCAAGACGATGGATCTTTTCATTGGTGCGCCTCCTTGTTGTATGGGTTTGGATGTTCAGACATTGATCCGTGGTCTAATCAAGCATGTTTGGGCAAGCGGAGGCATCACCCCCTTTCCGTAATCGAGACGCCGCAGGCTAGGCACAAACAGTGGTTCCCTTGGCTAAAGGGAAACCGATGGCTCCCTAAAAGCGCCCTGTCCTAAATGATTAACGGTGTCAGCGCTCGACGCGTGTCTGAAAAATTGACGCCTGTGGATTCGATTTTACGGTTTGGGACAAAATCAACGCACATAGACAGTGAGGCGCTGCAGACACGCGATCGGTCAATGGATAGAGAAACTAAACAAGGTGACGGGCGTAGATAGCCTTTAAGAACGCACCCAAAGCGGATAAAGCAAAATAAGCACCAAACTTTTAAGAGTCTATAATTACATTGGATTTGGGTTTCGTTGACAATTGGAGCGCAGGGAGGGTTACGAAATTTACACACAATCGGCCCCATGCACGCAACAATGGTACCGTGGCGCTTGATGCGGTTGTCGTTTTAAACGTGGACGGAAACCGTTTTAGACGTGGTGGTGCTTGAGATGGATTCGCTTCCTCCTGATTTCCCCGGATTCATAATGGCGGGCTTTTTTATCGATCCACCAGCCGTTGGTTTTGTGCTCGCCTTCGGTAAACCCACGGTTGTACCCGTGATGGACACCGGCCAAGAAAACAGCAGCCAGCAGAATAGCGGCAACCGTTGCCGCGATGAGTCTGCGGGTGGTGATTAACGATTTCATGCGCGAGCGATTCCTTCGGGTCTGGTTTCGTCTTCCTTTTCGGTTGTTTGCCGCACATCTTGAACGTTTTTTAACCAGATGCTGGAATCAGGACCCAACATTCGCTTCAGGCGTCACACGCATCTTGCCTGCCGGTCGGCCAATGCGGCGGTCCAATTGACCTTCCCTCTTAGATCGCTTATGATGCTGTCGGCCTGTTGCTGCATGCGTACCGCAACCCATCGATGTGACCGCACTCAAGGACCTGCATGAATCTTCCACCGTCAACAGACAGCGCCCCTCCGGCCGGCCGATTGGGCACCTTTACCGGTGTGTTCACCCCCAGCATTTTGACCATTCTGGGGATCATTCTATTTCTGCGCCTCGGCTATGTGGTCGGTTCCGCCGGGTTGGGACGAGGCTTGATCATCATTGCCCTGGCCAATGCCATCAGTGTGCTCACCAGCATCTCTCTATCCGCCGTGGCCACCAATCTCAAGGTGCGTGGTGGCGGAGACTATTACCTGATTTCACGCACCCTGGGACTGGAGTTCGGCGGATCCATCGGCCTGGTGCTTTTTCTGGCCCAAAGCGTCTCGATTGCCTTTTACTGCATTGGTTTCGCCGAGGCCGTTGCGGCGCTCCTTTCTCCGCTGCACCATTTATCCATCCAACTGATCGCTGCCGGGGCAGTGGCCTTCCTTTTCATTTTTGCCTGGCTGGGTGCCGATTGGGCCGCCCGCTTCCAGTTTGTCGTGATGGCCCTGCTGATCGCGGCGCTGCTCTCTTTTTTTGTGGGCGGCATCCGTGGCTGGGATTCGGCGTTGCTGGCAGCCAATTGGTCGTCGCCGGAAAACGGGGTGCCGTTTTGGTTGCTTTTTGCCATCTTTTTCCCTGCCGTTACAGGCTTTACGCAAGGGGTAAGCATGTCCGGAGACCTGGCCGATCCGGGTAAAAGCATTCCCCTGGGAACCTTTCTGGCGGTGGGGCTCTCCATTGTGGTTTACCTTGCCGCCGCGGTCCTATTTGCCGCATCCCTGACCAATGCTGAGCTGGCATCGAATTACGGTGCCATGAAGGCCGTTTCTGCCATGGGCGTTTTCGTTGATGCGGGAGTGATTGCCGCCACCCTATCATCGGCCATGGCATCTTTTATGGGTGCGCCGCGAATCCTGCAGTCCCTGGCAGCCGATCGGATATTTAGCGTGTTGACACCCTTTGCCAAGGTCAGCCAGCCATCGGGCAATCCCAGACGGGGGGTATTGCTCGCAGCAGGCATCGCTTTTGTCACCATCGCATTGGGACAATTGAACGTGGTGGCCAGCGTCGTCTCCATGTTCTTTCTCATCTCATATGGGTTGCTGAACTATGCCACCTATTTCGAAGCCAGAACGCAAAGCCCCTCTTTTCGGCCCCGCTTCAAATGGTTTTCGCCCCCGCTGAGCCTGTTGGGATTTATCATCTGTATAGGCGCCATGCTGGCCATCGACCCCAAAAGCGGTGCAGCGGCATTGGCCGTGATGGTTGCCATTCATCAATACCTTAAACGGTCCGCCCGACCGGCGCGATGGGCCGACAGCGGACGATCGCACCATTTGCAGCAGGTTCGCAAGCATTTGCTCGCGGCAGCAGAGGATCCTGAGCATGCACGCGACTGGCGCCCACAGCTATTGGTGTTCACCCAGGATTCTGAGAGACGGGCGCCGTTGTTGATATTTTCAGCCTGGATCGAGGGGGGCAGTGGATTTACCGAGGCGGTACAGATCGTTGAAGGCACCGAACCAGAGACCAAAAAAATCGCCCAATCGGCCAACCGGGCCTTGGTTGAGGCCATTGCCCAGGGAAACCATGCCATGTTTCCCCTCACCGTCTGCGCGCCGGATCGCAGCCAGGCCATGGCTGTTCTCCTTCAAAGCTCAGGAATCGGCCCCTTGCGCCCCAATACAATTGTCATCAACTGGATGGGTGATTCGGCCAAGGCCCTATCCGGAATTGGCGCCTATACCTATATTAAAAATCTCAGACTCGTTTTCCGGCAAGGCAAGAATCTGGTCCTATTTCGACACGATTCAGAATCCTGGAATCGACTTCAAGAAGAACCCGCAGCGGAACGCAGCATTGATGTGTGGTGGCACGGCGACGCCACCAGTCAACTGATGCTGCTTCTGGCGTATTTGATGACCCGGCAGGAGCCGTGGGGTAAAGCCACACTTCGGGTGCTGACCCAAGGAGACGGGTCTTGCATCGAAGCAGAAAAAGAGAACCTGAAAAATCTATTGGAAGACATTCGCATCGAGGCCGCCGTTCAGATTGTTGAGACATTCGATGCCGATACCATCGTGCAACACTCCAGCGAAGCTAGCTTTGTTTTTCTACCTATGAAAATAAAAGGCAACCGCATTTTCGATCCTGCCGGCCAATCCTTCGAACGCTCTTTGCCACGGCTGCCGGTTTCGGCGGTGGTGCTCGCCGCCGAGGACATCGACCTTGATGCGGCTCCTGAGGAGGGATTGGCTGCCCAGGTTGCCCTGGCGGCTGACAAATTGGAAGCGGCCCGCAAAAAGGCCAAAGCGGCACAGAAAGCGGCTGAAGATAAAAAGGCGGCCCTGGACGAATTAGATAAGCAGCTAAAAATTCTTGAAGAAAAAGGGGTCGCCGGGGCAGTACCACTCAAAGAACATGCGGTTCTGAAATCGAACCTCAAGAATGCGGCCTCCGGTGCCGAAAAGGCCTATAGGCGTGCGATAAAAGCCAAGGTCAAGGCGGATGATGCCGCCAAGAGCGTTGATGCCCTGCTGCCAGGCGCATCATCGGAAAAGGACCCACCCGAAGAGGGGTAACCGTTGGCGATCATAACGATCCCATACGGGTCAAGAGTGGCCTTCACCATATGGGAACAATAACCCGGAGCGGTTTTTACCGCTACCGCTGTACCTCGCCCGCACAAGCACCTGTGTGAAAAAGACTTGATTGTTGAAGAATTTTGAGGTTGATATATGACGGCTCGGTGTTCATTAGGAATGTGTATGGCCCCGTTTTCAGGGGCTTGCCCCAGCATTCACGGATAGTCGATTATGATCGTTTATTGCGAGGAGTGCGGTTATAAAAATACGATTGATGAGGGTGCCGCCAAAGTACCGAAGCCTCAAATCCCCTGTCAAAAGTGTGGTGATATGCTGCGGTTCTATGGGCTCAAGGCCAAAAAGCTCAACGCGCTTTCTTCACCTGAACCAGCCGCTGGACCACCGTCCTGCCTGATATTAAAATACGGCAAAGTTGTCGTCCTGGTAAACAAAAGTAAAACCCGCGTTGAAATCGGCCGCCAGAAAAGCAACGATATTCAGGTGGTAAACAATCGGGTTTCGCGAATCCATGCCCTGATCGAATACAAAGACGGAAATTACTACCTTACCGATCAAAGTTCCAACGGCACCTATCTGCTCGTGGAGGGGCAAAAGGGCCTCAGCATTAAGAAAAGAGAAGTCATGCTGACCAAAAGAGGTGTCATCGGTCCCGGATACAAGGTTGACTTTAAGTCTCCCGATGCCATCCAAATCATGTTTGAGAAGACCCCCTGAGCGCGCCGATCCGGTCTTGATCCGCTCTGTCATCCATTGTTGGAAGGTTCAATAAAACGGACCACTCACAAAATCCAGGAGACCGTCTACATGAGGCCGTAAAGGGTGCTTTCTTCCCACGGGAGTTGGCAGGGGGCAGGTCGTTTGCAGATAGGGTGCTTGCGTTGAGAAGGCCTTCATGCCCCATTCGAATTCGACGGGATACTCATACACCGAACGGTTACAGGCCCTTAGGCAAACCGCCGGTCAACCTGCGGCCGCAATCATGAAGGTGCTGGTAACGGCGGAACAAAAAAAGGGCATCCCTTCAAGGCAATGAAAGGATGCCCTTTAGACGCAAGCTAGTGCCTTATACCACGGTCACGTTGGCCGCGGCAGGCCCCTTGGGGCCCTCTTCGATTTCAAAAGTAACACGGTCGCCTTCGTTAAGGGATCTGAATCCTGTGGCATTGATGGCCGAATGGTGGACGAAAACATCCGGGCCGTCTTCCTGCTCGATGAAACCAAAACCTTTGCTGTCGTTGAACCACTTTACGATACCATTTGCCATGCTAACTTCCTCCTACGAATAAAAAAAAATAAAATCATTGCTTCAAACTTCAGGCGCCACTTTGACAAATGGATCCATCCCTCAGCAAGAAACTGGCCTGTCAACACCGGCAGGCCTTGACGATTATTGAACCATATCACCTAATAATAGAAAAGCAAGCAATTTTTGCCTCGTGCCCTCGGGCGGCCAAATGCCATGGTTCCACACCGTGAACATGCGTATTGTTGTCTTCATCGGCACCTATTTTTTGGGTCGCTTGGGGCGATAATAGTGGGTCGCCGTCCCGTGAAAAATGTCTGCAGCCTCCTTGAAGGTCTCTGATAGGGTGGGATGGGCATGAATGGTTAAGGCGACATCAGTGGCATTGGCTCCCATCTCCAAGGCCAATGTCGCTTCGGCGATCAACTCCCCGGCACCCGGCCCCACAATGCCAACACCAAGCAAACGCTCGGATGTCGGATCGAAAACCAATTTGGTCAGGCCATCCGTGCGACCCAGGGTAACGGCGCGGCCCGATGCCGCCCAAGGAAACCGAGTGATGCTGACGGCCATTTTTTTTTCTTTGGCTTCGGTTTCGGTGAGACCGGCCCAGGCGACCTCCGGATCGGTGAAAACCACGGCTGGAATGGCGGCCGGATCGGCCATTACCTGCTTTCCTGCGATGGCCTCCACGGCGATGCGAGCCTCGTAGGACGCCTTGTGGGCCAGCATGGGCTGCCCGGCCGCATCACCGATGGCAAAGATGGTCTTGGTCGTGGTTCGGCACTGTTGATCCGTTTTGATAAAATTGTTTTCATCCAGCGCGACACCGGCTTTGTCCAGGTCCAGCCCCTGCGTCCATGGACGGCGTCCCACCGCCACCAACACCTGTTGGAATAGCTGACTCGTCTGCTCTTTCCCTTGCCCCTCAAAGGTAATCTTGACGCCGTTTTTCTGGAATTTGGCCGCTGTTACCGTGGTGTTCAGCAAGATGGCCGAAAATTGATTGTTGAGTGATTTGGCCAGGAACCGAACCAAATCCCGATCCGCCCCCGTCAGCAGGTGAGGCAGCATTTCTACCACGGTGACTTGCGATCCCAAGGCCGCATAGACACTACCCAGTTCCAGGCCAATATAGCCGCCGCCGATCACCAGCAGTGATGAGGGGATACGCTTAAGATCCAATGCGTTTCGTGAACTCCAGATGCGGTCTTCCTTTTCCGGAAACAGCGGCAGCTCAATCGCTCGGGAGCCCGTGGCCAGGATGGCGTGCTCAAACTGGAGTCGGCTTGTTTTTCCATCAGTGTCGGTCAGGATCAGTGTTCGTGCGTCCGCAAATGTACCCCTGGCGCGTACATGATCAATCTTACGCTGTGCGACCAGGCGTCCCAGACCGCCGGTAAGACCGGATACGACATCCGATTTCCAGCCGCGCAATTGATTGATGTCGATTTTGGGTTTGCCGAACGAGACGCCCCAGGCCTTGGCTTCGGCCGCTTCATTGATCAATCGAGCCACGTGCAGCAGGGCTTTGGAGGGGATGCAGCCGCGGTACAGGCAGACACCGCCGGGGTTCTCAGCTGGATCGATAAGCGTCACCGCCATGCCCATGTCGGCGGCCAGAAACGCCGCCGCGTAACCGCCGGGACCGCCGCCGATGACGGCCACTTGTGTCTTGTTGTCATTCATGTGCCACACTCACTTTCTTTGTTGATTGGCAACGGGACCCATCCCGTCGATTATTCAAGAAACAGCGTTAATGGCTGGTTCAAACAATCGCAGATCCATCGCAGGAAGCGCGCCGCATCGGCACCATCGATGATGCGGTGATCGTACGAAAGGGATAGGGGCAAAATGGTACGCGGCTCAAGGCGGTCTTTGTTATAAACGGGCTTGACGGCGGATCGACTGATCCCCAAGATGGCTACCTGGGGCCATAGCACGATGGGGGTGAAGCCCGCACCGCCAATGCCGCCCTGATTGGAAATGGTAAAGGTGCCACCTTCCAACTCGTCCGGTTTGATCTTCTTGTTTCTGGCCCGCTCGGCCAGGTCGGCGATGGCTTTGGCCAGCTCGAGGATGCTTTTTCGGTCGGCATCACGAACCACCGGTACCAGCAGTCCCCGCGGTGTGTCCACGGCGATGCCGATGTGCACATATCGCTTATGGATGATGCGCTGATGGGTCATGTCGACACTGGCATTGAATTGTGGAAATCGCTGGAGCCCCAGGGCGCAGATTCGGGTAATAATGGCCGTAATGGTGAGCCTGGCGCCGGCTTTTTCTGCCGACTTGGCATTTTTCTCGATGAACGCCATGACGTGGCTGACGTCGGCCTCGTCGAATTGGGTCACATGGGGTATGGAGGACCAAGAGGTCGCCGTACTTTGTGCCGTCAGGCGTCGCACTGTCTCCATCTGCTCGATTTCGATCTCGCCCCAGCGACTGAAATCGGGAAGCTCCGGCGTCTGCGGCAGCGCGGTATGCGAGGTGTCCGGGCGTCGGTCACGCACATGGCGCTTGACATCTGATTCGGTAATGCGGCCGCTTGGACCACTTCCACGGATCTGATGAATATCCAGCCCAAGTTCCCTGGCCAGGCGACGGATTGAGGGCGATGCCGGTGCGGGGGGGCGGCCAGGTGTGGTTTCCACGTTTACGGATTCGGGCGTATGCGCATCTTCCAACGCGTTTCCGCCGGCAGGTTCGGGAGCCACAGGTGTTGCATCCACTCGGGGGTCGGCTCCGGAACCAGATGGCGCGCCATCGGTTGACGCCGGCGGCCCATCCGATTCCAATATAAGCGCAGCCGATGGTTCGGAAGGCGCCTGACGATCCTGGTACGCAGCGGCATCGGTTTCCAAACGAGCGATGACCGCGTCCACCTTCATCTGTGCACCCGCCTCTGCCAGCACTTCCGTCACCCGTCCGTCGAATGGAGACGGGATTTCAACCAAGGCTTTATCCGTCTCCAGTTCGATGACCGTGTCATCTACCGCCACCGTGTCCCCGACGCTAATGTGAACGGCCACGACAATACCCGATTCGACATTTTCACCGATCTCCGGGACCTTGATCTCTTTCACCATGGGCGGACTCCTTCTTTTATGCAAACAAGGGGTTTGTGCGGTTAGGCACAATGTCCAGGGTCTTGCGTGCCCGTTTGACCGCAGACAAGGGAATTTTTTTCTCACGGGCCAGCATCGATAGCGCGGCGAAGGCGATATGCCGGGCATCCACTTCGAAAAAGTCTCTCAGCGCCTGGCGCGTGTCACTGCGTCCGTAACCGTCGGTACCCAGAATCGACGCCGGTCCAGGAAGTTGACGGGCGATGCTTTCAGGCAGCACTTTAAGGTAATCGCTGACGGCTACGAAGACGCCGGCGTCCCCTTCGGTTTGTTTTTTCAGGAAAGACCTGCGTGCCTTCTTCTCGGGGTTGATCCGGTTCCAGCGTTCGGTGTCCAATGCATCCCAGTAGAGGTTCTTGTAGCTGGTGACACTCCACACATCGGCGGCGACGCTGAATTCTGACTCCAAGATATCCTTGGCCTTTAAACATTCATTTAAAATGGCCCCACTGCCTAAAAGATGGGCTTTGGATTCCGTCTCTTTTCGAGACGATCGTGAGAATTTGTAAATGCCCTTCAGGATACCCTCCTCGGTGCCATCGGGTATGGCTGGCATTCGATAGAACTCATTGGTGATGGTCAGGTAGTAGATCAAATTCTCACCCTCTTCCAACATGCGGCGCAGCCCCTCTCGAACGATTACCGCGATCTCATAGGCAAATGCCGGATCGTAGGCCAGCAAAGAGGGGTTGGGCAGCGCCAGAATATGGCTGTGGCCGTCCTGGTGCTGAAGCCCTTCACCGGCCAGGGTGGTTCGACCCGCCGTCGCTCCCAGAAGAAAGCCCCGGGATTGGATGTCGCCAGCGGCCCAAATCAGGTCGCCGATGCGCTGGAAGCCGAACATGGAGTAGAAAAAGAAGAATGGCACCATGTTGATGTCGAAGGTGGAGTAAGCCGTACCGGCGGCAATAAAAGAGGCCATGGAACCCGCTTCGGTGATACCTTCCTCCAGTATCTGTCCGTCGATGGCCTCTTTGTAGTAAAGCAAGCTGCTGCGGTCCACCGGTTCGTAATTCTGGCCCACGTGAGAGTAAATGCCGATTTTGCGGAACAGGCTTTCCATACCGAAGGTACGGGCTTCGTCGGGTACGATTGGAACCAGGTAACGCCCCATCTTTTTATCTGCCAGAAGTTTGCTCAGCAGGGTCACCATGACCATGGTTGTGGCTACCTCGCGGTCGCCAGAGCCGTGTAAAAATTCACCATAGAGGGTCTTTTCCGGCGGCCGAAAAATGGGAACGGACACGCTTCGTGCGGGCAGATAGCCGCCCAGCGCCCGTCGACGTTCCTTCAGGTAACGGATTTCCTCACTCTTCTCATCTGGACGGTAGAACGGCGCGTCCTGGACCTGATCGTCGGGGATGGGAATGCCGAAGCGGCTCCTGAAATGACGCAGCTCCTGTTCGTTTAACTTTTTCTGCTGGTGCGTCACATTGCGCCCCTCTCCCGCTTCTCCCAAACCGTAGCCCTTGATGGTCTTGGCCAGAATGACCGTGGGCGATCCTTGATTTTCTACCGCTGCCTGGTAGGCGGCATAGACCTTTTGGGGATCGTGGCCGCCGCGGCGCAATTTACGCAGTTGATCGTCGGTGTAATGCGCCACCATGCGCGCCAATTCTGGGTAGTGGCCGAAGAAATCTTTACGGATATAGTCTCCTTTTGCCACCGAGTACATCTGGTACTGACCGTCGGGGACCTCTTCCATTCGTTTGGCCAATAGTCCCTGGTCGTCCTGCGCCAACAGCGGGTCCCAGTCGTCTCCCCAGATCACTTTGATCACATTCCAGCCGGCCCCGCGAAAGGCAGCTTCCAACTCCTGAATGATCTTGCCATTCCCGCGGACAGGTCCGTCCAGCCGTTGAAGATTGCAATTGATCACGAAAATCAAATTGTCCAGCTGTTCCCGGGCTGCCAGGGTGATGGCACCCAAGGTCTCCGGTTCGTCGGTTTCGCCGTCACCCAAAAAGGCCCACACCCGGCGGTCGTCGGCCGGCTTGATGCGGCGATCTTCCATATAGCGGTTAAAACGGGCCTGATAAATGGCCATGATCGGCGACAGTCCCATAGAAACGGTGGGAAACTGCCAAAAGTCCGGCATGAGATACGGATGGGGATATGAACTTAAACCGCCGCCGGCGGCCAGTTCCTGGCGGAAATGTTCCATCTGTTTGTCGCCGATGCGGCCTTCCAAAAAGGCCCGGGCATAGATGCCGGGGGCAGCGTGTCCTTGGAAGTAGACGATGTCCCCTGGGTGGCCGGCGCTTTTGGCCCGGAAAAAATGGTTGAAACCGATTTCGTAAAGGGTGGCGCTGGAGGCAAAGGTGGAAATGTGGCCCCCGATACCGGAATGTTGGCGGTTGGCACGGACCACCATGGCCATGGCATTCCAGCGAATAATGCTCTTGATACGCCGCTCGATCTCCCGGCTGCCCGGAAAGACCGGCTGGTCGCTGACCGGTATGGTATTGATATATGGTGTGTTGGCGGTAAAATGAATCTGTATGCCGCGCTGCTGAGCCCTTACCTGAAGGTGCCTCAGCAACTCCAGCACCCGTTCGGGGCCTTGGCTTTGGTATACATAGTCTAAACTCTCGATCCACTCCCGGTTTTCAGCCGCGACCTCCCGGGCGATGGCATCGGCTTTTTCATGGTGCATAAGCAGTCCTCTCCTTTGGTGTGCATGAACGGGGGAAGGCGGTTGCCGTGCATCGGGCAATCCGGCAGGAAAGCACCTGCCTGAAGGAAGGCAACGAAGAACATGCCGCGCAACGGTCGCCCGATTCGTTGGATGGTCAGTATTATCAGGCAGCATTTGGCATGATGTCAATAGCCTTGAACCAATAGCGTAGCCGATTGCATCAGGCGATTAAAAGCGCAAATAAAAGAACTCGTAGTCGCCATTGTTGATATCAATTTTCAGGTTGTAGCCCCTGGATTCGGCAAACACGATCCAAGACGGCCGCCCGCCGCCGCAATCATAGTTGGGCCAGAATTCGCCTGTTTTCCTGCTGTGATATGAAAGCATCATTGCATTGCTGTCCATGTCGCGGGCCTTTATCTTGGCCAGGTTGCGGGCGGTGTCCAAATCAAGATCCGGGTCATCAACGGTGATGGTAACCGTTTCCAACGGGTATTCACCTGATGTCGCTAGAAGCTCAGCCATGGATGCCTCCTTTCGCTGGTACCCTATATTTACTCAATGATAAGAAGCCATCGACGTTTGTAAATTGCCCCGATTGTCGAGCCGGCGAATCATCGGCGTTTCTTTTTTCGGTTAATCACGGTATGGTTGCCT